>JAFATL010000278.1 GCA_019243975.1 Actinomycetota bacterium
GCGTCGCCGAAGCCGGGCGGGTTGCACGTCTGGTCGCCGGCGATGATCGGGGACGCGTCCGGATCCACGACGTGGACGGTGAAGGTGACCGTGTCGCCCGGATGTGGATCCTGCGGCGAGAACGAGACGTTGATGCTGAGTGGCGAGTTGGCCCCCGGAGCGGGATCCCAGCGAAACGTGCCGCAGCGGGGATCGCTGCTGTTGCGGCACGGCAGCGACGCCGTGGTGGTGGGCGCGGCCGCCTTCACCGTGGTCGCGGGTGCGACGCTCGTCGGCGGGACCGTCGTCGGCACCGTCTCGGCCGGGACCGTGGTCGAGTCGAACGGGGCGAGCGTCGACTCGGTCGTCGTCGTCTTTCCGGTGGCGGCCACGTTCTTCGACCCCGACGGCGACGTAAGGGCGATGGCGGCGGTGACGGCTGAGCCAAGCAGCAGCGCGACGAGCGCGATGACGCCGGCTCGCCGGCGAGCGCGCAGGCGTTCTGCCCGCCGGTTGACGCGCTCGAGTTGTTCCCTCGGGCTGCGTCGCGGCGGTTCCGGCGCGACCGGCTTCGGCCCGCTGCGGTCGGCCAGCGCCATCGCCGTACGAAGCACCCATGCGGTGGGGTCACCGCTCGAGCCGACGCGGTCCCAACGTGACTTGGCGCGCGCCAGCGTCTCGACCGCGATCTTCTCCGCAGTGACCGGATCGATCACGACGGCGCGCGCCGTGTTCTCCGCCAGCGGGAACAGGCGGTCGAACGCCGCTTCGAAGTTGGTCGGCACGGGCACGGCGACTACGGGCTGACGAGCACGTTGACGGTCACCGCTCCCGCGCCTTCGCTGGCGTAGGGGTCGGTCTGGTCAGGACACGGGTCGCCGGACACTCGCCGGAAGGTCGCCGTGTACTGCCCGCCCACGGTGTAGGTGTGCTTGATCGTCTCGAAGCGCGACCCGCCGTTCTTGGCGGGCGGCGTCCACGGCCCGTACCGGCCCGGCGTGGGGCAGCGCGGGCAGTCGGGCTGGCTGGGGTCGCTCGTGCCGTCGCCGAAGGAGTTGACGGTGCGGCATCGGTCGTTGGCGTTGATCTGGTCGTCGGGATCGCTCGACCGCACAGTGAACGTCACCTCGTCGCCCGGGTGGATCGTCTGTGGGAAGTACGACACCGCCACCGCGACCGGCTGGTTGCCGTCAGGCGCGGGGTCCCAGCGGAACGGGCCGCACGACGCGCTCATGCTGTTGCGGCACACCGTCGTCGTCGTGACGCCACGGACGGTCGTGGTCGTTCGGTCGACGGTGGTTGAGGTGTCGCTCGCGCCCACCACCGTGGTCGTCGGGGCCGGCGGTGCGGTGGTGGCGGGCGGCAGGGCGGTGGTGCTCACCGTGGCGGGAACGCTGGTCGTGGGCGAAGCGGTGAGGCGCAGCTTCGAGCCCGAGCCGTGGTCGTGGCTCACCAGGCCGACGACGCCGGCGATGAGCAACGCCGCCAGGGTGAGGAACAACGCGAACGTGAGCGGCTGCCGGCGCAGGTACAGCCCGCGTACGTGCACCCGGTGCAGCACCTTGGTGGTGTCGGAGCGACTCGGGATCGCCTCCATCGGTGTGGTGGCCGGCAGATCGTCGGCCAGGGCGCCGAGGGCGCTGGCCAGCTTCGGCAGGGCGGCGGAGACGTCGCTGTCGACCTGGGCGCGCGTGCGCCGCAGGGCGGTGGCCACTTGGGCGGGCCCCAGCGTCGAGAGGTAGCGCAGCGCCACGGCCAGCGCCTGCGGACGGGGCAATGCGGCCAGCGCCGGCCCCAGCGCCTCGTTGAGCACCTCGGGTTCGAGCGCTCCCGGGGGCGGTGCCGCGTCGATGGCGATGTCGGCGGCGCGCCGGACGACCCACCCGGTGGCCGCCACGGGCGACTTCAGCTTGCGCCAGCGTGCGTACGCACCCGCCATCGTCTCGGCGGCGACGGCGTCGGCCGCGTGGTGGTCGCCGAGGATGCGGTACGCGATCTCGCGCGCGGACCGGAACAGGTCCGCGAACGCACGATCGAAGGCCTCATCAGCCCGTGACCCCCTCACCACACCCTCGACGATACGCAGCCGTGCCGACCGGCTGGGTTCAGGAAGCCTCGACGGGAAGGCTGTCGATGAGGCGGTGACCGAGCTCGCCGAGGGTCTCGGCACCGTCGACGCCGCGTCCGTGCGCCACCGCTTCGTCGGCGAACCGGCGGGCAACACCGGCTGCGGCTTCGACGCCACCGCTGGCGCGCACGATGGCGCGTGCCTTCTCGCGTTCGGGTGCATCCAGCGGCCGCCCGAGCAGGGCGCGCAGGTCGCCGCCCGAGGTTGCCAGGGCCAGGGCCCGGATCACGGGCAGCGTGTAGACGCCTTCGACCATGTCGTGACCCGACGGCTTCCCGAGCACCTCTTCGGTCTCCACGATGTCGAGGATGTCGTCGACGATCTGGAACACCATCCCGAACGACCGGCCCAACGACGTGAGCGCCTCGACCTCGGGGCGGGGCAGCTGGGCGACCAGCGCGCCCACCCGGCAGGCCGTGCTCATCAGCATCGCCGTCTTGCCGGCGATGGCCTGCAGGTAGGCCTCCTCGGTGCGCTCGACGTTGTAGGCGGTCTGCAGCTCGCCGATCTGGCCCTCGCACAGCCGCCCGATGGTGGCCGCCAGCAGGGCCGCCACCTCGGTGCCCAGTCCGGCGGCGATCTCCGACGCACGAGCCAGCAGGAAGTCGCCGGCCAGGATGGCGACGAGGTTCCCCCACCGGGCGTTGACGCTCTGCACGCCCCTGCGCACCTCGGCTTCGTCCATGACGTCGTCGTGGTAGAGCGACCCGAGATGTACCAATTCGACGGAGACGCCGCCCTGGACCACGTCATCTGTGACGTGAGGCACCGCCGTCAGTGCTGTGGCCAGCACCAATGCGGGCCGGAGGCGTTTGCCGCCCGCGTGCACCAGGTGACCGGCCACCTCGGTGAGGAACGGGTCCTCGGCCGTTACCGCCCTGCGTAGCGCACCCTCGACTCGGGCAAGATCCTCATCGATATGGGGAAGGTTGAGGGCCTCCAGGAGGTTGACCACAGGCTAAGGAGCGTAGGCCAAGCGGTCGATCAGACAACAACCCGGGGAGTCCCCGGAACGATCGGCCCTGAGTAGACTGAGGAACGATGTTCGAACGGTTCACTGACCGGGCTCGCCGGGTCCTTGTGTTGGCGCAGGAGGAAGCGCGTCTCCTGAACCACAACTTCATCGGAACGGAACACATCCTCCTCGGCCTCATTCACGAGGGCGAGGGTGTCGCGGCGAAGGCGCTCGAGTCGCTGGGCATCTCGCTGGAGGCCGTGCGGGAAAAGGTCGAGGAAACCATCGGCCCCGCCGGCTCGTCCACGACGGGTTCGCCGCCGTTCACCCCGCGGGCCAAGAAGGTGCTCGAGCTGTCGCTGCGCGAAGCGCTCCAGCTCGGTCACAACTACATCGGCACCGAGCACATGCTCCTCGGTCTGGTGCGCGAGGGCGAAGGTGTGGCAGCCCAGGTTCTGGTGAGCCTCGGCGCCGACCTCAGCCGCGTGCGCCAGCAGGTCATCCAGCTGCTGTCCGGCTACGCCGGCGGCAAGGAGGGCGCGGCAGCCGGCACCGGCGCCGGTGGCCAGGAGACCCCGTCGGGCTCGCCCGTTCTCGACCAGTTCGGCCGCAACCTCACCACCCTCGCCCGCGAGAAGAAGCTCGACCCCGTCATCGGTCGCGATCGCGAGATCGAGCGCGTGATGCAGGTCCTGTCTCGGCGCACCAAGAACAACCCCGTCCTCATCGGCGAGCCAGGCGTCGGCAAGACCGCCATCGTCGAGGGCCTCTCGCAGCGCATCGTCAACAACGACGTGCCCGAGACGCTGAAGGGCAAGCAGCTCTACACGCTCGACCTCGGCGCCCTGGTCGCCGGCTCGCGTTACCGCGGTGACTTCGAGGAGCGCCTCAAGAAGGTGCTGAAGGAGATCCGCACGCGCGGCGACATCATCCTGTTCATCGACGAGCTCCACACCCTCGTGGGTGCGGGTGCCGCCGAGGGTGCCATCGACGCGGCGTCGATCCTCAAGCCGATGCTCGCCCGCGGGGAGCTGCAGACCATCGGTGCCACCACGCTCGACGAGTACCGCAAGCACCTCGAGAAGGACGCCGCTCTCGAGCGCCGCTTCCAGCCGATCAAGGTCGACGAGCCGTCGTTGGCGCACACCATCGAGATCCTCAAGGGCCTGCGCGACCGCTACGAGGCCCACCACAGCGTCACCATCACCGACCAGGCGCTCGTCGCGGCGGCCAACCTGGCCGACCGCTACATCTCCGATCGCTTCCTGCCCGACAAGGCCATCGATCTCATCGACGAGGCGGGCTCGCGCCTGCGCATCCGACGCATGTCGACGCCGCCCGACTTCAAGGCGCTCGAAGACGAGATCTCCCGCATCCGGGCCGAGAAGGAGGCTGCGCTCGACCGGCAGAACTTCGAGCTGGCCAAGCAGCTGTCGGATCAGGAGAAGGAGAAGTCGGAGCGCAAGCTGGCCAAGGAGGCCGAGCTGCGTTCGACCGGTGGCGACCTGTTCGAGATCGTCGACGAGGAAGTGATCGCCGAGGTCCTCGCCAACTGGACCGGCATCCCCGTCTACAAGCTCACCGAAGAGGAGACCGCCAAGCTCCTCCAGATGGAAGACGAGCTGCACAAGCGGGTCATCGGCCAGGAGGACGCCATCAAGGCCCTTTCCCGTGCCGTGCGCCGCACGCGCGCTGGTCTCAAAGACCCCAAGCGCCCCAGTGGCTCGTTCATCTTCCTCGGCCCCACGGGCGTCGGGAAGACCGAGCTGGCCCGCACCCTCGCCGAGTTCCTGTTCGGCGACGAGGGTGCGCTCATCCAGCTCGACATGTCCGAGTACATGGAGAAGCACACCGTCTCGCGTCTGGTCGGCTCGCCTCCGGGTTACGTCGGCTACGAAGAGGGCGGCCAGCTCACCGAGGCCGTGCGCCGCAAGCCGTTCTCCGTCGTGCTGTTCGACGAGATCGAGAAGGCGCACCCCGACGTCTTCAACACGCTGCTGCAGATCCTCGAAGACGGCCGCCTCACCGACTCGCAGGGCCGGTCGGTCGACTTCAAGAACACCGTGCTGATCATGACGTCCAACCTCGGCACCGCCGACCTGCGCAAAGCCAACATCGGCTTCGCCAAGACGGCCGAGGCCGTGAACTACGAGCGCATGAAGGAGAAGGTCAACGACGCGCTCAAGGTCCACTTCCGGCCCGAGTTCCTCAACCGCATCGACGAGGTCATCGTCTTCCACGAGCTCAGCAAGGACGAGGTCACCGAGATCGTCGACCTGCTGATCAAGCGGGTGCGGGAGCAGCTCGAGGGCCAGGGCATCGGCATGGAGCTCACGCAGGCGGCCAAGTACTTCCTGGCCGACAAGGGCTACGACCCCACGCTGGGCGCCCGCCCGCTGCGCCGGGCCATCCAGCAGTACATCGAAGACCCGCTCTCCGAACGGATCCTGTGGAAGGAGTTCCGGGTGGGCGAGACGATCGTCGTCGATGTCGAAGACGATGCCATCGTGTTCCGCACGGTCGAGGGCTTCGAGCCCCCGCCCGTGGAGCTCGCCGGCGCCGGCTCGGAGTAGCCACGTCCACAGCCGCCTAGATTGGCGGCCATGTACAAGAACATCCTCGTGGGCACCGACGGGTCCGCCACGGCCGCCATCGCGGTGGAGCGGGCCGTGGAGGTGGCGGCGGCTACCGGGGCGCGGCTGACGATCCTCACCGTCGACCGCGAGGAGCGCGGGCGCAAGACCCTCGACGACGTGGCCGGCCGCCACGCCGACTCGGGCGTCGACATCCAGACCAAGGTCCTCCAGGGCGACCCGGCCTCGGTGCTGGTCGACGAGACCGAGTCCGGCGGCTACGACCTGCTGGTGGTCGGCAACAAGGGCATGACCGGCGCCAGCCGGTTCTTCCTCGGCTCGGTGCCCAACAAGGTCAGCCATCACGCGCCGACGGCGCTGCTGATCGTCCGCACTACTTGAGGTCGGCGCAGGTGCGATCCGGGGCGGCGGCGTTGGTGCTGGCCGCCCTGGTGCTGCTCACCGGCTGCCAGGCGACGGTGGGCGTCGACGCGTCGGTGGGTCGCGACGGCGCCGGCACGGTTGTCGCCACCGCCACGCTCGACAAGGCGGCCGCGGCACATGTCGGCGACTTGAAGGTGCGCGCCGGTGACCTCGCGCCCGCCGGCTGGACGGTGCGCGAGCAGGCCGCCGCAGACGGGGGTCGGGTCGTCGTTGCGTCGCGGCCGTTCCGCGGCGGTACCGACTTCGGTCGAGCCATGGCTGAGCTGGGTCCACCGTTTGCCGGCTTCACCATGACCCGCTCGCGCTCGATCTTCCGCACCCACACCGCGGTGTCGGGCGCTGTCGACCTGCGCAAGGGCATCGAGGCGTTCGGCGATGCCCGCCTCACCGGCCAGCTGGGTGCTGGCCTGGGCCTCCAGCCCGCCGACCAAACGGCGTTGCGACAGGCGCTCCGCTTCAAGCTGTCGATGAAGGTCCCCGGCGCGACGAAGTCGTGGCCCGTCTCCCTCGGCTCCCGCACCGCCGTGCGCGTGTCCGGCGCCTCCTGGAACACCGACGTGCTGTTCCCGGCATTCCTGGCAATCGTCCTGCTGCTCGGCCTCGCCGTGCTCATGCTCTGGCGCCGCTACAACTGACCCTCACAACGAACTGACAGGCGAAACGTGCGCCAGAGCGCACGTTTCGCCTGTCAGTTCGGCGGGTCCCCGTAACTGTCCGAGGTCGTTCGTATCCTCCTCGGCATGGCCAAGGCGAAGACGATCCACCGGTGCAGCGATTGCGGGGCGACCTCGTTGCGGTGGGCGGGGAAGTGCCCGACGTGCGGTGAGTGGAACACGCTGGTCGAGGAGACGGAGGCGCCCGCAATGCCGACGCTCGAGCGGTTGCCGGCCGGGCCGTTGACCCTGCCCCAGCTGCTGGGTGAGGTCGACCACACCGCGGCGGCGGCTCGCCCGACCGGGCTGCCCGAGCTCGACCGAGTGCTCGGCGGCGGGCTCGTGCCGGGTTCGGTCACGTTGGTCGGCGGCGAGCCCGGCATCGGCAAGTCCACGTTGTTGCTGCAAACGCTGTGCGACCTGTCGTCGCGCGGCGAGCGCTGCCTGCTGGTGTCGGCGGAAGAGTCCGCGCAGCAGGTGCGCCTGCGCGCCGAGCGTCTCACCGGCACGCTGGCCCCGCACCTGTGGATCCTGGCCGAGACGGCACTGCCATCGGTCGCCTCCGCCATCGACCAACTGCAGCCGTCGACGGTCGTCGTCGACTCGATCCAGACCGTCTACCACCCCGAGGTGGGCGGCACGCCGGGCAGCGTGGCGCAGGTTCGTGAGTGCGCGGCCGCGCTCGTCGGCATCGCCAAGCGCAGCACTACCGCCATCGTGCTCGTCGGTCACGTCACCAAGGAGGGCAGCCTGGCCGGCCCGCGGCTGCTCGAGCACGTGGTCGACACGGTGTTGTCGTTCGAAGGCGACCGGCACCACGCGTTGCGTCTCCTGCGCGCGGTGAAGCACCGCTTCGGCTCGACCGACGAGCTGGGTGTGTTCGAGATGAGCGAGGACGGGCTACGCGGCGTGCCCGACGCCGGCGCGCTGTTCCTCAACGACCGGCGCCCCGGTTCGCCCGGCTCGGTGGTGGTGCCGGCCATGGAAGGCCAACGCCCGCTCATGGTCGAGATCCAAGGATTGGTGGCCGACACCGAGCTCGCCTTCGGTCGCCGCTCCGCGCAGGGCCTCGACAGCGCGCGCCTCGCCGTCGTGCTGGCGGTGATCGAGCGCCGCATGGACATCAAGCTCACCAAGAAGGACGTGTACGCGTCAGCGGTCGGCGGCGTGCGGGTGACGGAGCCGGCCAGCGACCTGGCGTTGGCGCTGGCGCTGCTCTCCAGCGTCGGCAACGTGCCGCTTCCCGACGGCGTCGTGGCGTGCGGCGAGGTCGGCCTGGGCGGAGAGGTGCGCCAGGTCGCCCACGTGTCCCGTCGGCTCGCCGAAGCCATCCGCCTCGGCTTCACCACGGCGGTCGTACCGGCGTCGACGCCCGACGGGCCCGACGGCATCGAGTTGATCCGTGTGCACACCGTGCACGAAGCCGCAGGTTCGCTGGGGTTGACGGCCCGCTCCCGCTAGTACGATTGAGCCGTGCTCGTTCGGCGCAGCGCGGCCATGATCGAGGCGCTGGCGGCAGTGGCGCCAGGGCGCCCGCTGCGTGAGGGCCTCGATCGCATCCTGCAGGCCAACATGGGCGCGCTCATCGTCGTTGGCGACGGGCCCGAAGTGCTGGCCATCTGCTCGGGCGGGTTCCTGCTCGACGCCGAGTTCAGCCCGCAGCGGGTGTCGGAGCTGGCCAAGATGGACGGCGCCATCGTGCTCGCGCCCGACGCCAGCCGTATTGCGCGCGCCAACGTGCACCTGGTGCCGAGTCCCAACGTGCCCACGTCCGAGACCGGCACGCGCCACCGCACGGCCGAGCGCGTCGCTCGCTCCATCGACGTGCCCGTCATCTCGGTGTCCGAGGACATGTCGGTGATCGCGGTCTACCGCAACGACCTCAAGCACCCCCTCGAAGCGGTGCCGCGCCTCGTCAACCGCGCCAACCAGGCCCTGCAGACACTCGAGCGCTACAAGAACCGGCTCGACACGGTGAGCGGCTCGCTGTCCGCGCTCGAGGTCGAAGACCTGGTGACGCTGCGCGACGTCGTCACCGTGCTGCAGCGGGCCGAGATGGTGCGCCGCATCGCCGAAGAGATCGACGGCTACATCGTCGAGCTCGGCGCCGACGGCCGCCTCGTGCTGCTGCAGCTCGAAGAGCTGATGGGTGGCGTGGAGGACGACCGCCGACTCGTCCTCAAGGACTACATCGACGACCCCGAGGCGCATTCGCTCGACGAGGCGATGGAGACGCTCAGCAGCTTCAGCACAGAGGACCTGCTCGATCTCAAGAACGTCTCCGACGTGCTGCACCTCCCGAGCGGCGCCGACGAGCTCGATGCCAGCGTGCAGCCGCGCGGCTACCGCCTGCTGGCCAAGATCCCGCGCCTGCCCGAGCAGGTCATCGACCACATCGTCAAGCAGTTCGGCACACTGCAGAAGATCATGCGAGCCACCGTCGACGACCTCGACGACGTCGAAGGCGTGGGCACGGTGCGGGCCCGGGCCATCAAGGAAGGCCTTTCCCGGCTGGCCGAGACGAGCATCCTCGACAGGTACAGCTGACCCCGCCGTAGTCTGCGGCGATGCGGATCACCCTGCCCTCGGGCACTCCGGCGGAGCTCGCGATGCCCGACGGCGCGCCCACACGCGGCGTCGCGCTGGCGCCCGACATCATGGGCCTGCGCCCACTCTTCGACGAGCACTGCGCGCGCCTGGCCAAGGAGCACGGCTGGGCCGTGTGCGCGCCCGAGCCGTTCCCAGGCCAGGAAGATCTGCCGATCGACGACCGGCTCAACGGCACCATCGACGTCG
>JAFATL010000452.1 GCA_019243975.1 Actinomycetota bacterium
CGTTGTCGCCGAAGCGGATCTCGTCGTCGGCGATCGCATCGTTCTCGTTGACGATCGGTACGACGCCGAGCTCGAGCAGCCGGTTGAGCGTCTGGCGAGCGTGCAGGTACTGCTGCCGGTGCACGAAATCGAGAGGCGCCAGCAGCACCTGACCGGCGACCAGCCCGTGGCCGCTGAGGATGTCGCTGTAGGTGCGCATCAGCAGGGGCTGGCCCACGGCGGACACCGCCTGCAGTGTGGCCAGATCGGTGGGACGGGCACCGTGCAGGTCGAGGGCGGGCAATCCAGCGGTGATGGCGCCCGACGTGACGATGACGACGGTCGTGCCGGCCGCACGCAGGGCCGCGACCTCGGCGCACAGCTTGGCGATGGGCGCCTCGTCGACCTCGCCCTTCTCGCCGGTGATCGACGACGTGCCGACCTTGACGACGACGATCACGAGGAGACCTCGACGATCACATTCACGAGGAAACCTCGTCGCTTTCGTAGTCGAACTCGAATGAGCCGATCCGCACGCGGTCGCCGTCACGCACGCCGGCGCGCGCCAGGGCGCGGTCGACGCCCAGCTTGCGCAGCCGGTTCTGCACGTAGGCGAGCGCCTCGTAGTTGGTGATGTCGCTCACTGCGACGGCGCGTTCTGCGGGACGCCCGCGCACGACGTAGGCGCCGTCGTCGGCCCGCTCGACAACCAGGCCCTCGGGCGCGGGCCGGTGCACCACGAACGTCTCCGCTGCGGGCTGCGCGGCGCGCGCCTCCGACACCACGCGCGCCAACTCTCCGAGCAACGGCTGCACGCCCTCGCCTGTGACCGCCGAGATGCGCCGACCTTCCCAGGCCACCGCGTCCTCCACGGCGTCGGCCTTGGAGCCGACCACGATGCGGGGGCGCGACAGCAGCTCGGCCCGATGGCCGGCCAGCTGCTTGAGCAGGATGCGCTCCTGTTCAGCGGGCGGCACGGCGGTCAACGGACCCAGATCGAGCAGCACCAGCAACACGCGCGCCCGCTCGACGTGGCGCAGGAACTGATGACCGAGGCCCTTGCCTTCGCTGGCGCCCTCGATCAACCCGGGGATGTCGGCCATGACGAACTCGACGTCGTCGTAGCGCACGACGCCGAGGTGGGGTTCCAACGTGGTGAACGGGTAGTCGGCGATCTTGGGCTTGGCCGCCGACACGCGCGAGATCAGCGTGCTCTTCCCCGCGTTGGGGAACCCGACCAACGCCACGTCGGCGATGAGCCGCAGCTCGAGGTCGAGCCACCGCTCCACCCCGACCTCCCCCTGCTCGGCAAACGACGGGGCGCGACGCCGGTTCGACAAGAAGCGGGCGTTGCCGCGGCCCCCGCGCCCGCCGGCGGCCGCCAGCCACCGGTCACCTTCGTTGGCGAGATCGGCGATCACCGTGCCGTCGCGGTCACGCACGGTCGTGCCTTCCGGCACGCGCACGATCAGGTCCTTACCGTGAGCGCCGTGCTTGGCCTTGCCCTGCCCGTGCACGCCGCTGGTGGCAGCGCGGTGCGGGTGGTCGCGGAAGGCGAGCAGCGACGCCACGTTGCGATCGGCCACCAGCCACACGTCGCCGCCGTTGCCGCCGTCGCCCCCATCGGGGCCACCCTTGGGCACGTGCGCCTCGCGGCGGAAGCTCACCGAGCCCGCGCCGCCGTCACCACCCTTGACGTGCACCTGGGCTTCGTCGACGAAGGCTGCGCTCATTTCCCGGCGGGGCCCCTGCCCCGCCTCCTCGCCGAGGCGGGGACCCCAGCCCCGCCCGGCGCCGTGACGCGCGGAGCCGTCAGCCCTCTGTCGGCGAAACGACGTCGACCAGCTTCCGACCCTTGCGGAAGCCGAACTTCACCTTGCCGTCGGCCAGCGCGAACAGCGTGTCGTCGCCGCCCTTGCCCACGTTGATGCCTGGGTGGAAGCGGGTGCCGCGCTGGCGCACGATGATCGTGCCCGGGTTGACCACGCCGCCGTCGAACACCTTCACGCCGAGGCGCTTGGCGGTGGAGTCACGCCCGTTCCTGGTGGAGCCGCCACCCTTGGTCTTCGACATCTCTCCCTAACCCCTGCTGATCCCGGTGATCTCGATGGTCGTGTAGTGCTGGCGGTGGCCCCAGCGCCTCCGGTTGTTGGACTTCGGCTTGTAGGTGAAGCCCCGGATCTTCGGGCCCTTCTCCTCGCCGACCACCCGGGCCGACACCGTGGCCGCCGACAGATCACCCGGTGCGGCCAGCACCGTGTCGCCGTCGACCAGCAGGACCGGCGTGAACGTGACCTCGGCCCCCGCGTCGGCGCCCAGGCGCTCGACGGCAAGGCGCTGGCCCTCGGCCACCCGCTGCTGCTTGCCACCCGTCTTGATCACTGCGTACATAGGAACGGACATCCTACCGGTTACAGCAGGTTCTCGTCGAAGACGATGCCCCGGCCCTGGCAGGTCGGACAGGTGTGGCTGAACGACTCCACCAGGCCCTCCGAGACCCGTTTTCTGGTCATTTCGACCAGGCCCAGCTCGGAGATCTCGAACACCTGGGTGCGGGTCTTGTCCCTGGACAGCGCGTCGCGGAACGCTCGGATGACGTCGTCGCGGTTCTGGCGGATCTCCATGTCGATGAAGTCGATGACGATGATGCCGCCGATGTCGCGCAGCCGGAGCTGGCGGGCCACCTCCTCGGCCGCCTCCAGGTTGTTTCGGTAGACGGTCTCCTCCAGGCTGGAGCTGCCCACGTTGCGGCCGGTGTTGACGTCGATGACCGTGAGCGCCTCGGTGCGCTCGATGATGAGCGACCCGCCCGACGGCAGCCACACCTTGCGATCGAGCGCCTTGTGGAGCTGCTCGTGCACGTGGAAGCGCTCGAAGATCGGTAGCGACTCCTCGGTGTTGTCGTAGAACTCCACTCGGTCGGCCAGCTCGGGGCTGATGCTGGCGACGTAGTCGCGCACCTCCTCGTACAGCTGGCGGTCGTCGATCACCACGCCCCGGTAGTTGCGGTTGAACTCCTCGCGGATCACCCGCACGGCGATGCCGGGCTCGCGGTAGAGCAGCTGCGGAGGACGGCCGCTCTTGGCCAGCTTGTCGATCTGCTCCCACTGGCTCACCAGCCGGGTGACGTCTCGGCGCAGCTCGTCGGCGGTGGCGCCCTCGGCCGCGGTGCGCACGATCAGGCCGTGGCCGGCGGGGCGCACGTCGTCGAGGATGCGGCGCAGGCGCTTGCGCTCGTCGTCGTTGAGCCGCTTGGAGATGCCGTAGGTGTCGCTGTTGGGCACCAGAACGACGAAGCGGCCGGGCAACGACACCTCCTGGGTGAGGCGGGCGCCCTTGGTGCCGATGGGGTTCTTGGTGACCTGGCACAGCACGGTCTGACCGGGCCGCAGCAGCTGCTCGATGCGGGCATCGGAGCGCTTGGAGCCCGCGCCGCCCTCCACGTCGTCCTTGTCGTAACGGACGTCGCCGCGGTACAGCACCGCGTTCTTGGGCGTGCCGATGTCGACGAACGCCGCCTCCATGCCGGGCAGCACGTTCTGGACGCGGCCGACGTAGATGTTGCCGTCGATCTGCAGGGCGTCGTCCTGGGGCACCGACACGTAGTGCTCGATGAGGGCGCGGCCCTCGAGCACGGCGATCTGGGTGGCCTG
>JAFATL010000462.1 GCA_019243975.1 Actinomycetota bacterium
GCTGCGGCCGGAGCACGTCCGGCGGTACAAGGACATCGCCCGGCTGCTCGTGAAGTACGGCCGCGGCGACCTCATCCCCGAGGGCGGGCTCGAGGGCCTGGGCGACCTGGCCCCCGACCGGGCCAGCGGGCTGCCCGAGGACGCCGCTGCCCTGGCGTCCGACCTCGAGGAGCTGGGCCCCACGTTCGTGAAGCTGGGCCAGCTGCTGTCGACCCGGGCCGACCTGTTGCCCGCTGCTTACCTGCAGGCCCTGAGCCGGCTGCAGGACGACGTCGAGCCGTTTCCGGGCGACACGGCGGTGCAACTGATCGAGGAGGAGCTCGGCATCCGCGTCTCCACCGCCTTCGGTTCGTTCGACCCCGACCCGATGGCGTCGGCGTCGCTCAGCCAGGTGCACCGGGCCCAGATGCGCGACGGCCGCAACGTGGTCGTGAAGGTGCAGCGTCCCGGCATCGAGCAGCAGATCCGCGACGACCTCGCCGCCATCGCCGAGATCGCGCAGTTGGTCGACCGCCACAGTGAGACCGGCCGGCGCTTCGGCTTCGGGCCCATGGTCGAGGAGTTCGCCCAGTCGATGCTGCACGAGCTCGACTTCCGGCGGGAGGCCCGCAACCTCAAGGTGTTCGGCGAGAACCTGGCCGAGTTCGAGCGCATCGTGGTGCCGCAACCCATCGACGACTTCACCAACGCGCGTGTGCTGACCATGGACCTCATGCCCGGCCGCAAGGTCACGTCGGTCGGGCCGCTGCGCAAGCTTGAGATCGACGGCGACGCGTTGGTGGAGGAGCTGTTCGGCGCCTACCTGAAGCAGATCCTCGTCGACGGTTTCTTCCACGCCGATCCTCATCCCGGCAACATCCTGCTCACCGACGACGGCCGCCTGGCCATCGTCGACCTCGGCATGGTCGCCCGGGTCACGCCCGCCCTGCAGGAGCTGCTGCTCAAGCTGATGGTGGCGATCGCCGACGGCGACGGCGAAGGCGCGGCCGAGGTCACCCGGGAGCTGGGGGAGCGGCGGCGCGACGTCGAGTTCGACGAGGAAGGCTTGCGCCGGCGGGTGGCCAGCCTGGTCGCCGACGAGCAGGGCGCCGACCTGGGCGGGTTGAGCGCCGGCGGCGTGATCACGCAGCTGTCGACCATCGCCGGCGAATGCGGTCTGCGGCCCAAGCCCGAGCTCACCATGCTGGCCAAGGCCATGCTCAACCTGGACGAGACGGCCCGCACACTGGCGCCCGACTTGCACCCCGAGGACGTCATCCGCGACCGGGTGGCCTCGATCGTGCGCCACCGCATGCTGCACGCGGTGTCGCCGTCGAACATCGTGTCGGCCGCCCTCGACGCCAAGGAGTTCGCCGAGAAGCTGCCCGGACGCGTCAACCGGGTGATGGAGGCGTTGGCCGAGGGCACGCTCAACCTCAACATCACCGGCATCGACGAGGACGCCCTCATGCGCCACATGCGCAAGGTCGCCAACCGCATCACGTTGGGGTTGGTGCTGGCCGCGTTGATCCTCGGTGCCGCCCTGCTGGCCCGGGTGCAGACGTCGTCGAAGTTGTTCGGCTACCCGCCGCTCGCCATCGTGCTGTTCCTGATGGCGGCCGCCGGTGCCACTGCGTTGTTCATCGCCATCCTGCTCGGCGATCGGCATCGCTGAACAAATCCCGGCAAAAGGGTTCGCACGGTCGATCGCAGGGAACGGTCGGGAACCGCGACAACGCGCGGCGGAACGGTCAGCAAAACCACGGTGGATCGCCCGCGGCTCCGCTGACCGTTCGCATTGGAGAGGAGATTTCATGACTGAGCTGTACGACAAGGTGGTCGGGAAGGCGAAGGAGGTGGCCGGCACGGTCCTCGGCAACGAGGACCTGAAGCAGGAGGGCCGCCTGCACGAAGCCAAGGCCGACGCCGAGAACTACGCCGAAGAGGTACAGGCCGAAGCCCGGCAGCGGGAGGAGGAAGCCGAAGTCGTCGCCCGCGAGAAGGAGCTGGCGGCCGAGGAGCGGCGTCTTTCCGCCGAGGAGGCGGCCGACGCCGAGCGAGCTCGCATCGAGCAGGAGCGCAAGGCCGCCGAGGCCCGCACCGCCTTCGAGCGTGACCAGAAGGAGACGATCGCCGAGCAGCGCGAGGACGCGCAGGAGCGCGCCCTGGACGCAGCGGAGGCGCAGGCGTTGCGCGAGCGGGCCGAGGCCGGCGTCGCCGCCAACCACCTGGAAGACGCAGCAGAACAGGCGCGCCAGCGCGCCGCCGAACTCGACGCCGCGGCCAACCGGCCCCAGTCCTAAGAGGAGAAACGATGGCTCTCACCCCCGTACCCCGAATGATGATCAAGGCCGGCCTGTTCGGCCTGCGCCTCCCGCTCACCACGGTCGAGCGCGTGACCGGCAACGCCGACGCCGAGGCGTGGCCCCCGGCCATGGCGTTCGACGCCCTGGAGGCCACGACCAAGCGCGTGCTCGGCAGCGTGATCCGCGACGAGCAGCTCGTCCGCGAGGGCGAGCTCCAGCGGGCCAAGCTCGACGAGCTGGCGACCGCGCAGCGGTTGGAGACGCGCGCCCAGCAGCTCGAGCGTCAGGCCGACGCCAAGCTGGAGGAGCGCGTGGACGCGGCCGAGAAGCGGCGCCAGAGCGTCGAGACGGAGGCGGCCAAGCGCAAGCGCGAGGCTGAGGAGCAGGCCGCCCAGCGGGAACGCGAGATCGCCCAGCAGGCCCGCGAGCGCGAGCAGGCGGCGCGGGAGGCCGAGGAGCGCCGGGCCAAGGTTGTGTCGGTCACCGAGCGCGAGGCGGAGAAGGTCCGCATCCGCGAGGAGCGTGACGCCCTGGCCGTGAAGCGTGAGGCCCTGGCTGCGTCACGCACGGCCGACGTGCTCGAGGACGCCATCGAGCAGAAGAAGGCGAAGCGCAAGTCTTCGTGAGGCTGTCGGTTGCGTCCG
>JAFATL010000472.1 GCA_019243975.1 Actinomycetota bacterium
CGGGCGATGATCTGGTCGAGGTTGGTCGGCGTCCAGGTGACGGCCGCGAGTACCACCGCGTCGTCGCCCTCGGGGCGGCGGCGGAAGTCGAGGGTGGGCGCCACCGACACGTCGAGGCCGAGGGCCACGAGGATGTCATCGACGACCGTGACCGGGCCGCACCCCTCCAGCAGGAGCTGGTTGGTGCCGGCCGACGCCGGGCTGGTGATGGGGCCCGGCACCGCCAGGATGCGACGGCCGCGGTCGTTCGCGGCGTCGACGGTGTGGCGCGACCCGCCCGCGATGTGCGACTCAACGACCACGACCACGTCGGCCAGCGTGGCCAGGATGCGGTTGCGGGCCGGGAAGCGCCAGGGCTCGGGCCGCGTGCCGAGCGGCCACTCGGACAGGACGACGCCCCGCTCGGCCACGTGCCGCTGCAGGCGCACGTGGGCGGGCGGATAGACGATGTCGTGGCCGCAGCCCACGACGGCGACCGGCGGTGCGCCATCGACGTCGAGCGCACCTTGGTGGGCGGCGCCGTCGATGCCGAGGGCGAGCCCCGACACCACGGTGACGCCCGCCTCCGCCAGTTGACGGCCCAGCTGACGCGACACGTCGCGGCCGTAATGCGTGCACCGGCGGGTGCCGACGATCGCTACCCGCGGATGCTCGATGGCTGCGAGATCGCCCTGGGCGAACAGCACCGCCGGCGCCTCGTGATCGTGGGCGATGGCGGCGGGATACGAGGGCGTGCCGAGCACGTGCACCGCCACGTTGGCGGCCTGATGGGCGGCCCACATCGCGCCGACGTCGACCGATGATTCGCGGCCGGCCATCTCCCATGCGGTCCGCGGATCGCGATCGCGAAGGAGGCCGGCCAGCCGTGTGGTGCTCATGCGCGGCAGCCCGGCCAGCGCCGCCGCGTAGGCCTCGGGCGGGAGCGGGGCATCGCTCATCCGACTCGCTCCTGCAACTCGATGGGATCGACCCGCAGCTCGAGGGCAGCGCACACGTGCTCCTCGTTGAGAGCATCGGTGTGGCCTTCGAGGTCGGCCAGCGTGCGCGCGACGCGGCGCACGCGATCCAAGCCGCGCGCACTCAACGCGCCCGTGCGCAGCTTGTATTCGAGGAGCCGCGTCGCCGGCGCGGTCATGGGCGTGACGTGCTCGAGCTGTGCTCCGGTGAGTTCGGCGTTGGTACGAACGCCGCGTTCGCGCGCCAGCTCTCTCGCCGCCATCACACGCTGTGCGACGGCGGCGGACGACTCGCCGGGGTTACCGCTGATGAGTTGGGTCACGTCCGGCCGCGAGACCGCGACCCGAAGATCGAAGCGGTCGAGCAAAGGGCCTGAGAGTCGGCGCGTGTAGCGCTGCCGCATCGAGAATGTGCAGCGGCACGCCCCGGGAGCGCCACCCTCGCCACACGGGCACGGGTTCATGGCGCCCACCACGAGGAACCGCGCCGGCAGGGTGATGGCCGCGCGGGCCCGGCACAGCCGGATGACGCCCTCCTCCAGCGGTTGACGCAGGGCGTCGAGCACCGCGATCGGGAACTCCCCCATCTCGTCCAAGAAGAGAATCCCGTTTGTCGCGATCGAGATCTCGCCCGGTCGCATCCAGGCGGTGCCCCCACCGATCATCGACACGCTCGACGCGCCGTGGTGCGGCGCCCGGAACGGCGGCCGCCGAATCAGGTCGCCCGTTGGCAGCAGAACACCGGCCGCCGAGTGGATGCGAGTCGACTCGACTGCCTCGCGATCGTCGAGGGGCGGGAGGATGCCCACGAGGCGGCGGGCCAGCATGGTCTTGCCCGATCCCGGCGGGCCGGTGAGCAAGAGGTGATGGCCGCCTGCGGCCGCGACCTCGAGGGCCCACCGGCCCAGTTGCTGGCCGCGGACGTCGGCCAGGTCGGGTGGCGGCGGTACGAACGCGGTGCGCCGGGGCGGCGGTGGGTCGGGCCACGGCTGGTCGCCCTTGATGGCGTCGACCAGCGCCCGCAGGTTGGGAACGGCGCGCACGTGATGGCGGCCCACCAGCTCGGCGTCGGCCGCGCACGAGGACGGTACGACGACGGTGGGCGACGACACCGCGTCGACCATCGGCACGATGCCCGGGATCGGGCGCAGCGACCCGTCGAGGCCGAGTTCGCCGAGGAAGGCGGCCCCGTCGACATCGGCGGCGTCGATCACGCCGCTGGCGACCATCAGTGCCACCGCCATGGCCAAGTCGAGCCCCGCGCCCAACTTGCGCACGCCCGAAGGCGCCAGGTTGACGGTGACCTTCTTGAGCGGCCACTCGATGTTGCTGCTCAACATGGCAGCGCGCACCCGGTCGCGCGCTTCGCGACAGGCGCTGTCGGGCTGCCCCACGATGGTGAAGCCGGGAAGCCCGTTGCTGATGTGGACCTCGACGGACACGGGCATGCCGTCGACGCCCAGCAGCGTGGCGGACGGGACGATGGCGATCACAACGGTCTCCCTCTCGACGGCTGGTTGCCGGGAGGGCCATTCGGGTGATCAGCGCCGGCCGCTCGAGCGCTGGCTGCACCTTACCGAGAGGGTGTGACACGCAAGGGTTGTGGACCCACGCGGCTGGGTACGCGCAGGCCATGTCGATCATCGCCTTTCTCGTCATCGGACTCATCGCCGGCGCGCTGGCGCGCCTCATCGTCCCCGGCCGCGACCCGATGGGTCTCGTCGCCACCATGGTGCTGGGCATCGGCGGCGCCATCGTGGGCGGCTTCCTGGCCCGCGCCCTGTTCCACGACACCAACGGCGTCGGCCTGTTCGGCTCCACCGTCGGCGCCGTGATCCTGCTCGTGCTGTGGCACGCGTTCGTCCGCCGCCAGCGGTCGGGGCTGCGCGGCATGCGCAATCGCGTCGTCCACTGACCCCTTCAACGAACTGTCAGTCAAAACGCGGGCTATAGCCCGCGTTTCGACTGACACTACGGCCGGGTTCAATAATCGGGGCGTGGGGTTCAACCCGTTCCGGCAGCAGAAGCGACGCAATTCCGACTACGTCCTCGTCGCCGCGGCCGTGGCGATCACGCTGCTCCTGGTGTTGTGGGCCCTGATTCCGAGGTAGCCGAGGACGACGTCGAGGTCCGGAGGATCCATCCGTTCCAGGCGACCAAGTACTACCTCTGCCCGGGCTGCAACCAGGACATCGTGCCCGGGCTCACTCACGTCGTCGTGGTGCCCATGCACGATCCCGACCTGCGCCGCCACTGGCACACGCCGTGCTGGGAGAACCGCCACCGGCGTCGCCCGGGACGTATCGTCTGAGGCGTGATGCACGAGCTGGCAGGCACCGTGTTCCACCGCTGGTACGTCACCCTGTTCGGGCTGACGTTCGTGTGGCAGGCGGTGAAGCACATGGGCTGGCGCCGCACGCTGCTCTACGCGGTGGCCGCCGTCGGCGTCGGTGCGCTGGCCGAGAACGGCTCCGTGCACCTCGGCTTCCCCTACACGCGCTACGCCTTCGAACATTCGCTGCGCGGCCACGAGATCTTCCTCGGCGACGTGCCGCTGATGGTGCCGCTCAGCTACACGTTCATGGCGTACTTCGCCTACCTGAGCGGCCGCTTCCTCGCCGCCGGTCCGCGCCACACCCGCGCCGCCCGGCCCTGGATGGAGCTGCTCCTCGCCCTGATGCTCGCCGTGTGGGCCCTGTGGGTCCTCGACCCGGTCAGCCGGTTGGGCGACAAGTTCTACCTGGGCCGCCTCTTCCGCTACGCGGGCCCCGGCTTCTGGTTCGGCCTTCCCCTGGGGAGCCAGCTCGGTTTCGCCCTCACCGCCGCCGTGCTCATCGCCATCCTGCACGCCCTCAACCGGCGCGACCCCGACGTGGCCGTCGACCGGGTGAGGCGTCACCCGTACTTCGTGTCGCTGTTCACGTACCACGCCCAGGTGTTCCACATGGCGGTCGTGGCCTTCGTCGTCGGCGCCGACGCCGTCGGCGGGTCCGCCTTGCTCATGTGGATCCCCGCCGCCGCCATCACCGCCGTCTACTGGGGCACGCTCAACCGCCTGGGCGCGGCCTCAGCTCGACAGGACGACGGGCAATCGCTGCAGGCTGTTCATGAGGACCGACGGGAGCCGGTCCGGCTCTCCAGCTAGTTCGATCCGCGGGAAGCGCCGCAGCAGCTCGTCGAACATCACCCGCGTCTCCATGCGCGCCAGGTTGGCGCCCAGGCAGAAGTGCTCCCCGAAGCCGAACCCCACGTGGGGGTTGGGCGAGCGCCACAGGTCGAGCTGATCGGCCGTGTCGCCGAAGGCCCGCTCGTCGCGGTTGGCCGACGTGTAGAGCAGCAGCACGAAGTCACCTTCTCGAACAGCCTGGTCGCCCACCTGGGTGTCGCACGTGGCCGTGCGGGCGAACGACATCACCGGCGTGACCCACCGCAACAGCTCGTCCACCGCGACCGGCAGCGCGTCGAGGTCGGCGACGAGGCGCGCCAGCTGGTCGGGGTGCTCGGCCAGGGCGCGGGTGCCGCCCGAGATGAGGTTGCGCGTGGTCTCGTTGCCGGCGACGAGCAGCGTCATGCAGAAGCCGAGCAGCTCCGCCTCGGTGAGGCGCTCGCCCTCGACCTCGCCGTTGATGAGCACCGAGATCATGTCGTCGCCCGGTTGGCCGCGGCGCTCCTCGATCACCGCGGCGAAGTACTGGAACAGCTCGAGGGCGGCCGTCATGTTCTCTTCGGTGAACTCGGTGGCTGCCTCGATGAGCAGGTCGGACCACTTCTTGAACGCGTCGCGGTCGTCACCGGGGATGCCGAGCATGTCGGCGATGACGAGCAGCGGCAACGGCACCGCCACCTCCTCGACCAGGTCGAACACCTCGCCCTCGGGGAGCCCGTCGACGATCTGCTTCGCCAGCTCGCGCACGCGCGGTTCCAGCGAGACGAGCCGGTGCGGGTGAAAGCCGGGGTTGACCAGCTTGCGGTGCTGCTGGTGCTCGGGCGGGTCGAGGTAGAGCACCGAGTTGGTGGCCGCGACGCCGCGTTCGCGGTCGGTCAGCAACACGCCCTTGCCGTTGCAGAACGTCTTGGGGTCGCGCGACACCGCCATCACGTCGGCGTGCCGCGAGACGGCCCACACCTTTGCTTCCTCGTCCCACCACACCGGCTCCTCGTCGCGCAGGCGCCGGTAGGCGTCGTGCGGGTCGAGGTAGAAGGCGGGGTCCTTGAGGCGAACGTTCATGCCAGAGCTTGCACCAGGTCGGCCCACAGATCGTCGACGTGCTCGAGCCCCACGCTCATGCGGATCAGGCCGGGGGGTAGGTGCTCCTCCCCCGCCACCTTGCCTCGCCGCTCGACCATGGTCTCAACACCACCGAGGCTGGTCGCCGGCACGATGAGCTGCACGGTCGCGCACACCTTGTCGGCCGCCGGCGCGCCGCCCACCACGTCGAACGACACGATGGTGGCGAAGCCCGGGTAGCGCACCTTCTCGACTTTCGGGTGCTCTTCCAGGCGCCGGGCCAGCTCGGCCGCCGTGGCCTGGGCCCGCTCCAGCCGCACCGGCAACGTGCGCAGGCCGCGCAACGCGAGGAACGTCTCCACCGGTCCGGGGATACCGCCGTGCAGCGAGCGACGCGACCGCAACGACTGCACCAACGTCTCGTCGCGCGCGATGGCAACGCCCATCACCACGTCGGAGTGGCCGCTGAGCAGCTTGGTGGCGCTGTGCACCACCACCTCCACACCCATTTCCAGCGGGCGCTGCAGCAACGGCGTCGAGAACGTGTTGTCCATCGCCACCAGCGCGCCCCGCGCCTTGCCGCCTTCGGCCAGGGCGCGCACGTCGGCGATCTCGAGCAGCGGGTTCGACGGCGACTCCAACCACAGCAGCGCGGCGCCCTCGCACGCGGCCAGCGTGGCGTCGGTGTCGGTGAGGTCGACCAGCCGCCCCTGCACGCGCCCGCGCGTGGCCAGGTCGGCGACCAACCGACGCGTGCCCGTGTACGCGCCGCTCGGCAGCACGACGGTGGCGCCCGCGGGCAACGACTCGATGACGGCCGAAATGGCGGCCAGGCCCGACGCGAACACCACGGCGGTGCCGCCTTCGAGAGCGCCGACCACTTCCTCGAACGGCACCCACGTGGGGTTGCCGTCGCGGCCGTACACGTAGTCGCCGCCGGCCACGAAGGTCGACGACAGCACCGGCGGCACGTCCATCGGGCTCCCGGGCCCGCGCGCGCCGCGCCCGAGGGCGACCGCCATCGTCGACGGGTCGAGTCCGCCGCCGTGCTCGTGCGCCGTCAAAATGCGCCTTCGAGCACCTCGATGGTGCCGTCGAG
>JAFATL010000481.1 GCA_019243975.1 Actinomycetota bacterium
GTTGCTCGGGAGACGCGAACCCATGTCCTGGCCCGTCCAGAAGCGATGGCGGTCGTAGGTGTAGTCGATGCGCTCGCGGAAGTACGGAATCCAGCCGATGCCGCCCTCGCTCAACGCGATCTTGAGGTGGGGGAACTTGCGCAGCACCGGCGACCACACCAGGTCGGCCGCGCACTGCACGATGTTCATCGGCGTCAGGGTGATGAGGCAGTCGATCGGCGCGTCGGGGGCGGTGATCACCAGCGCCGACGACGAGCCGATGTGCATGCACACCACGACCTGCTCGTCGCTGCACGCCTGCCAGAACGGGTCCCAGTGGTCGGAGTGCAGGCTGGGCCAGCCGAGCTTCGAGGGGTTCTCGGAGAACGTGACCGCGTGCGCGCCCTTGGCCGCGGTGCGGCGCACTTCCGCCGCCAGCACCTCGGGGTCCCAGATCGCCGGCAAGGAGCACGGGATGAAGCGGCCCGGATGCGTGCCGCACCACTCGTCGATGTGCCAGTCGTTGTAGGCGCGCACCATCGCCAGGGCGACGTCCTTGTCTTCGGTGCGGGCGAACAGCTGACCGCAGAACTGCGGGAACGAGGGGAAGCACAGCGAGCCGAGGATGCCGTTGGCGTCCATGTCCTTCACGCGCTCGTCGATGTCGTAGCAACCGGCGCGCAGTTCGGCGAACGACGTCGGCTCCAGGCCGTACTCCTCGGGCGGGCGCCCGGCCACCGCGTTGAGGGCGACGTTGGTGAGCACCGCGCCCTCGTACTCCCAGGCGTTGGTGCCGTCCTCGCGAGTCGTGAACTTCGGCGCCAGGTCGGCGTACTTGGCCGGCAGGCGTCCCTCGAACAGGTGCGGCGGCTCCACTACGTGGTCGTCGACGCTCACCATCACCATGTCGTTCAGTTCCATGGGACTCCTCCCAACGCAGGCGTTCGGATCATCGTAACCCGGCGACCGTGAACGCGTAAGGTCAGAAAACGGAAATGCCATTTGCATTGTGCGTACGATGGCGGGCATGAGCGACCTCACCGACGTCCTCGCCGTCCTCGACCTCAAGGAGACCGGCGAGGGCCGGTTCGAGGCGGGCAGCCTCGACGAAGGCATGGGGACAGTGGTGTTCGGTGGTCAGCTCCTCGCCCAGTCGTTGATCGCGGCCACCCGCACCATCCCCGACAAGCAGGCGCTGTCGATGCACATGGTGTTCGCGCGTGGCGCCACCGCCGCCGAACCCCTGGAGATCGCGGTCGACACCATGCAGGCGGGGCGCGCCTTCGGAAGCGTCACCGTCACGACGTCGCAAGGCGGCAAGGTGTGCACGCGTGCCCTGGTCCTCCTGCACGCGCCCGACGACGACCTCATCCGGCATGGTGACGCCGCCCCCGACGTCCCCGCCGCCGACGGCCTGCCCGGCCGCGACGGCGGCAGCCCGTGGTGGGAGATCCGATACGCCGACGGCGCCGACTTCGCCGACCCCGACGCCGTGGGCCCGCCCGAGCTGCGCGTGTGGACGCGCTTTCCCGGCGCGCCCGACGACGTGACCCTCAGCCAGGCCCTGCTCGCCTACGCCAGCGACGGCTTCCTCATCGGCACAGCCATGCGCCCGCATCCCGGCAAGGGCCAGTCGCTGGCCCACGTGAGCATCTCCACCACCGTCCTCACCCAGACGCTGTCGTTCCACGAGCCGTTCTCGGCCGCCGATTGGCTGCTGCTCGACCAGCGCAGCTCCTACGCCGGACGCGGGCGCACGCAAGGCAGCGGCACCGTGTTCACGGCCGACGGCCGGCTGGTCGCATCGTTCAGCCAGGTCAACATGGTGCGCGACTTTCCCGCCGGCCAGGCGCCCAAGCCGGGCGAGCGCGCCGCGCGCTGACAGCGCCGATGCCTACCGACTGGCGCGAGCGGGCCGTCGACCGCTCGCTTCGCAACCACCGCGAGCGAGCGATCCAGAAGACCAGCCGGTTCATCGATGCCGCCACCGAGCTGCTGACCGAGACGGGCCGCACCGACTTCACCGTGCAGGACATCGTCGACCGGTCGGGCCAGTCGGTGCGCGCCTTCTACCAACACTTCGCGGGCAAGGACGACCTGCTGCTGGCCGTGTTCGAACAGGCCATGGAGACGTTCGCCAACGAGCTGCGGCGCCAGACGGAGAAGTCAGAGGACCCGCTCGAGCAACTGCGGTTGTACGTCGAGACCTTCCACCGGTCGGTCGAGCGGGGCGCCAGCTCCGGTGGACGGGCGCTCAGCGTGTACCACCTGCAACTGGCGCAGGACCGGCCCGCCGAGTTCGCCTCCGCCATCGCGCCGCAGATGATGCTGCTGGAGGAGATCGTCGACGCCGCCGTCGCCGCCGGCGAACTGCGCCGTGACGTGGGCGCCAAGGTGCTGGTGCTGCTCATCACCCAGGCGCTCATGTCGGTTGCCCAGCTCCATGTCCTCGGGCTGCACGCGGGCGCCCGCCTGAGTCGGCGCGACCTGTGGGGCTGGGTGCACGCGGCCGTCACGCCGCCCGCCCTGCTTTGATGGTGGCCCCATGGACGAACCCGCCGTCGAGCCGATCAGCTACACCCGCCGCCTCGCGGACCTGGCGGCCGAGCACCCCGACGAGATCGCCGTCGTGCTTGCCCGCATCGACGGCGACGAGGACGTCATCACGTGGGAGGAGCTCGACAAGCGCTCCAACCAGATCGCCCGCCGGTTCCTGAGCCAGGGTCTGGGTCTGGGCGACCGCGTCGCCATCGGCCTGCGCAACTCGATCGAACTGCTCCTCGTTTCCCTGGCGACGTGGAAGGTCGGGGCCACTCCGGTGCCGCTGCGGTGGGACCTTCCCGAGTGGGAGCGCACGCGTGTGCTCGAGGTCATCGACCCCAAGGTGCACGTCGACGGCGACTCACTCGAGTGGCTGCAGGCCACAGAGCAGCTCGACGACTCGCCCGTGCCCGACGCGGTGGCGCCCCAGACGCACGGGATCTGCTCCTCCGGTTCCACCGGCAGCCCCAAGGTCGTGCTCATCGAACGCCCGGGCACATGGGACGCGTCGATCGGCCAGCCCTTCCCCACCGAGTGGATGGACATCCCCCGCCCCCAGGTGGTGATGACGCCGGGGCCGATGTACCACACCAACGGTTTCCACACCCTCTACAACCTCATCGCCGGCGACCGACTCGTCGTGCTGGAGAAGTTCGACGCGGCGCGCATCGTCGACTTGGTCGAGCGCCACAAGGTCACGACGATCACCGCCACGTCGACGATGCTGCAGCGCATCGCCGACCTGCCCGGCGTCGACGACCGCGACTGGTCGAGCATCTCGTGGGTGCTGCAGGGTGCGGCCGTCATCGCGCCCTCGCTCGTGCACCGCTGGATCGAGCTGATCGGCGCCGACCGCTTCTTCATGTCCTACGGCATGACCGAAGGCCTCGGCCTCACCGCGTTGCGCGCCGACGAGTGGCTGGCTCACCCGGGCACCACGGGGCGCGGCTACCGCGAGACCCAGATCCGCATCCTCGGCCCCGACGGCCAGGTGCTGCCGCCCGGCGAGATCGGCGACATCTACCTCAAGTCGCCGTCGACCGGCTTGTACCGCTACCTCGGCGGCGGCGAGCGTCAGCCCGCGACTGCTGACGGCTTCAGCACCGGGGGCGACCTCGGCCACCTCGACGAGGAGGGCTTCCTCTACATCGCCGACCGCCGCGTCGACATGATCGTGACCGGGGGCGCCAACGTGTACCCGGCCGAGGTGGAGAGCGCGCTCATCGACCACCCCGACATCGCCGACATCGTCGTCGTCGGTCTGCTCGACGACGAGTGGGGTCGGCGCGTGCACGCCATCATCGAACCCGCCGACAAGGCCAACCCGCCGCCCGTCGACGACGTGGTGGCCTACGCCAAGACCAAGCTGGCGTCGTACAAGGTGCCGAAGACGGTGGAGTTCGTCGACGCCATCCCCCGCAGCGAAGCCACCAAGGTCAGCCGGGCGGCCCTCATCGCCGAACGCGGCGGCTGAGGCGTCTCTGCACCCTCGGGCCGTCTGACAGTAGTGTCACCCTCCATGGGTGACTACAAGTTCGTGAACTACGAGACGCTCGACGACGGGCGGATCGCGCGCATCATGCTCAACCGGCCGGAGGCGAGGAACGCCCAGAACCGGGGCATGCTCGTCGACCTCAACAACGCCTTCCTCGAGGCGGAGGCCGACGACCAGGTGCGGGTCGTGATCCTCGGCGGCGAGGGCCTGATGTTCTCGTCGGGCCACGACATGGGCTCCAAGGTGTCGATGGAGGAGTACGCGCCGGGGCCCAACCAGCACCCGACCCGCGCCATCAACGGCGGCACCCGTCTGGGCGCCGAGAACCGCATGCTGCAGGAGTGGCACTACTTCTTCGACAACACCCGGCGCTGGCGCAACCTGCGCAAGATCACCATCGCCCAGGTGCACGGTGACGTCTACGCCGCGGGCCTCATGCTGATGTGGGCGTGCGACCTCATCGTGGCGTCCGAAGAGGTGCGGTTCGCCGACGTCGTCGGCACCCGCCTCGGCATGTGCGGCGTCGAGTACTTCGCCCATCCGTGGGAGATCGGCCCCCGCAAGACGAAGGAGCTGATGCTCACGGGCGACTCGCTGTCCGTCGACGAGGCCCACGCCCTCGGCATGGTGAGCAAGGTCTTCCCGCTGGCCGAGCTGGGCGAGCGCACCCTCGAGTTCGC
>JAFATL010000034.1 GCA_019243975.1 Actinomycetota bacterium
CCACCACCGCCACCACCGCCGGCTCCTCTTCCGACGATCCCGCCGTCGGCAGCAGCGACAGCAGCGTCCCGCTCGACGGGACGTGGAAGGTCAGCTCCGGGTCCACGGCCGGGTACCGGGTGAAGGAGGTGCTGTTCGGCCAGAGCAACACTGCCGTCGGCCGCACGTCCAGCGTCACCGGCCAGTTCGTTGCCAGCGGGACCACTATCAACTCGGGTTCGTTCACCGTGGACATGACGTCGGTGACGAGCGACAAGTCGATGCGCGATCGCCAGTTCCAAGGCCGGATCATGGAGACGTCGACCTACCCGACGGCGACCTTCGAACTGACGCAGCCGATCGACCTCGGCGCCGTGCCCGCCGACGGTGCCACCAAGTCGGTGTCGGCCACCGGCAAGCTCACGCTGCACGGCGTGACCAAGACGGTGACCATTCCCCTCACGGCGCGGCGCACCTCGAACTCCATCGAGGTCAACGGTTCGCTGCCGATCACCTTCGCCGACTGGAACATCTCCAACCCCAGCTTCGGCGGCACCGTGACCACCGAAGACCACGGGCTCCTCGAGCTCCTGTTGAAGTTTGCACACGCATGAGCGCCTCGTACGCGAACGTGAAGGGGCAAGGAGGTACGGCCATGGCGATGTCCCCGACCGGCCAGCGAGTGCTGGTCGTCGACGATGAGCCGTCCATCATCGACGCCGTGGGCACCGCCCTGCGGTACGAGGGGTTCGACGTCAAGGTGGCCACCACCGGCCGCGCCGCCCTGGCGGCGGCCCAGGACGCGCCGCCCGACCTCATCGTGCTCGACGTGATGCTGCCCGACCTCGACGGCATCGAGGTCACCCGCCGGCTGCGCGCCGATGGCATCTCGGTGCCGGTGCTGTTCCTCACCGCGCGCGACAGCGTGGCCGACAAGGTCGCCGGCCTGACCGTGGGCGGCGACGACTACGTGACCAAGCCGTTCTCGTTGGCCGAGGTGGTCGCCCGCACCCGCGCCATCCTGCGCCGCACGCACCACGAGGGCGCCGACGACGGCCGCCTCCGCTTCGCAGACGTGGTGATGGACGAGGACACCCACGAGGTGTGGCGGGCCGACCAAGCCATCCAGCTCACGGCGACCGAGTTCAACCTGCTGCGCTTCTTCCTGCTCAACCCGCGCCGCGTGTTGTCGAAGAGCCAGATCCTCGACAACGTGTGGCACTACGACTTCGGGGGCGACCCCAACGTGGTGGAGACGTACGTGAGCTACCTGCGCAAGAAGCTCGAGAAGTTGGGCCCGCCGCTCATCCGTACCATCCGCCTGGTCGGCTACGCGCTCAGGGAGCCGGAGGCCGCGGCCTAAGTGAGCCTGCGCGGGCGCCTCCTGCTGGCCGTCGGGGCCGTGGCGCTCGTCGCCCTCGTTGTCGCGGACGTCGCTACCTACTCGGCCCTGCACTCGTTCCTCTACCAGCGCGTCGATCAGACCCTCGACAGCGCCCACCGCATCCTCGAGTCGGGCGTCGACGTGCGCGGCGGCGGCATCTACTACGAGGTGCGCGACGACGCCGGCAACGTGCTGCGCCACGGCGGGGCCGGTCGCTTCGGCGCCGAGTACACGCCCAAACTTCCGAGCCGCATCTCCGGCCTGAGCGGCGGCGCGGCCAGTACCGCGTTCGGCCCCGGGCCCGGCGGCGGTGGCCCAGAGGCGCGCCGGCACCTCGTCGTCGGCTCGGCCGAGTCGGGCGGGCCCCGGTTCCGCGTGCTGGCCACCAGCCTGGCGGGCGGCGGGCAGCTGATCGTGGCCACGCCGCTCAATGAAGTCTCGGGCACGCTGCACCGGCTCTTCCGCATCGAGCTGGCGGTGACCCTGGCGGCGTTGGTGGGCGCCGGCCTGCTCGGGTGGTCGCTGGTGCGGGTCGGCCTCGGGCCGCTGGAGGAAGTCGAGGCCACGGCCAGTGCCATCGCCGAGGGCGAGCTCGACCGCCGCGTGCCAGGCGAGGATGCGAGCACCGAGATCGGGCGGCTGGCCCGCACCCTCAACATCATGCTGGGCAAGATCCAAGACGCGTTCTCGGCGCGCGACGCCACCGAAGCCCGGCTGCGCCGCTTTGTCGCTGATGCGTCGCACGAACTGCGCACGCCGCTGGCGGCGGTGTCGGCCTACGCCGAACTGTTCGACCGCGGCGCGCGCGACAACCCCGAGGACCTCAGCCGGGCCATGTCAGGCATCCGAACCGAGACGGCGCGCATGGGCGGTCTGGTCGAGGACCTGTTGCTGCTCGTGCGCATGGACGAGGGGCGCCCGTTCGAGCAGAAGCCCGTCGAGCTGGTCGCCCTCGCCGCCGAGGCCGTCGACGCGGCGCGCGCCATGGGGCCGGCCTGGACGGTGAACCTGGTCGCGGCCGAGTCCGTGGAAGTCGTCGGCGACCGCGGCCGCCTGCGCCAGGTGTTCGACAACCTGTTGAGCAACGTGCGCGCTCACACGCCGCCCGGCACCGTCGCCACCGTCAACGTGCGCCGTGAAGACGACCGCGCCGTGATCGAAGTGTCCGACGACGGTGCCGGCATGAGCGCCGAGCAAGCCAGCCGCGCCTTCGAGCGCTTCTACCGCGCCGACCCGTCGCGCTCGCGCCTGCACGGTGGTGCCGGCCTGGGCCTCGCCATCGTGGCCGCCATCGTCGAGACCCACGGCGGCACCGTCGAAGCCAGCAGCCCGGCGGGCGGGGGCGCCACCTTCACCGCCCGCCTGCCCATCACCTCCACTCCC
>JAFATL010000045.1 GCA_019243975.1 Actinomycetota bacterium
ACACCACCGCCAACGGCATGTCCTACACCGACGTCACGCCGCTGGAGACGTTCGAAGAGGCCATGCGCATCCTCGATCTCGACGCCTTCCGCGCCCAGCAGGCGGCCGCGCGAGCCGACGGCCGCTACGTCGGCGTCGGTACGTGCACCTACATCGAGCCCACGGCGACGGGCATGGGCTTCTACGGCAGCGAGGGCGCGACGATCCGGATCGAACCGTCGGGCGCGGTCAACGTCTACATGGCGGGCGGGTCGGCCGGGAACAGCATCGAAACGACCGTCGTGCAGCTCGTGGCTGACGCCTTGGGCGCCGACATCGCTGACGTGCACACGGTGCAGGGCGACACCGCGGTGACGCCGTTCGGAGCGGGCACGGCCGGCAGCCGCAGCGCGTCGATGACGGCCGGCGCGGTGCGAGAGACGGCGTCGGTGCTGCGCGACCGCATCGTCGCCATCGCTGCTCACAAGCTGGAGGCAGCGCCGGAGGACATCGAGCTGGGCGAGAGCCGGGCCAGCGTGCGCGGGTCTCCCGCCACCGGGGTCTCGCTGGCCGACGTCGCCGCCATTGCCTACTTCTCCCCCGCTGCCCTGCCCGATGGCGTGCCCGCCGGCCTGGAGGCGAGTGGTCGCTACCACGCCGACGTGATGAGCGTGTGGGCCAACGCCACCCACGTGTGCACGTGCGAGGTCGACGCCGAGACGGGCGTCGTCACGCTGCTGCGCTACATCGTGAGCGAGGACTGCGGCCCGATGATCAACCCGGCCGTCGTCGAAGGGCAGATCGCCGGGGGCAGCGTGCAGGGGATCGGCGGTGCGCTGTACGAGCACCTCGCCTACGACGGCGACGCCAACCCCATCGCGTCGACCTTCATGGACTACCTGCTGCCGACGATGGCCGAGATCCCCACCATCGAGTACGGGCACGTCGAGACGCCGAGCCCCGGTCCGGGTGGCTACAAGGGCGTGGGCGAGGGCGGCGCCATCGGTGCGCCCCCGGCAGTCGCCAACGCGGTGGCCGACGCGCTGGCGCCGTTGGGAGTCACCGTGACGCGACTGCCGCTCACGCCCGCGGCCGTGCGGGCCCTGATCGAAGAGGCACGGGGCGCGTGAAGCCGGCCCCCTTCGAGTACCACGCGCCCACGACGGCGGACGAGGTCGTCGGGCTGCTCGCGGAGCTGGGCGACGGCGCCAAGGTGCTGGCCGGCGGGCAGAGCCTGGTGCCCATCCTCGCCTTGCGGCTCTCGGCCTTCGAGCACCTCGTCGACCTGCGCAAGGTCGAGAGCCTGCGCGGCATCTCGCGCACCAACGGCAGCGTGCGCATCGGCGCCACCACCACCCAGTCGACCGTCGAACGCTCGGCCGAGGTGGCCGGAGTCGTTCCCCTGCTGGCCCGGGCCACGCCGTTCATCGGCCACTTCCAGATCCGCAACCGCGGCACGGTGGGCGGGTCGCTGGCGCACGCCGACCCGGCGGCCGAGTACCCAGCGGTGGCGTTGGCCTTGGACGCCGAGCTGGAGATGCTCTCGAGCACAGGCACCCGCACGGTCGCGGCTGCCGACTTCTTCGAAGGCCTGTGGACCACCGCCGTAGGCGAGGACGAGCTGCTCACCGCTGCCACCTTTCCCGTATGGACGGGCCGGTGCGGCTTCGCCATCGAAGAGCTCGCCCGCCGCCACGGCGACTTCGCGGTGGCCGGCGCGTGCGTCGCGGTGGCCCTCGACGGGAGCGGCGCCGTCGAGCGGTGCGCCATCAGCACGTTCGGCCTCGGTCCCAAGCCCCTCCGGGCGACCGGCGCGGAAGCATCGGCGGTTGGCACGTCTGCCAGCGACGTCAACGCCGACGAAGTCGGCCGCGCCGCTGTCGCCGATCTCGACGACATCCCGTCCGACGTCCACGGCTCGGCCGACTACCGCCGCCACGTCGGCGCAGTGATGGTCGCACGCGCCTGGACCAAGGCCATCGAGGAGGCAGCCCGTGCCTGAGCTACCGATCGAGGTGCAGGTGAACGGGTCGGCGCAGCGGGCCACGGTCGAGCCGCGGCTGACCCTCGCTGACTTCCTGCGCGAGCGCTGCCACCTCACCGGCACCCACCTGGGCTGCGAGCACGGTGTCTGCGGCGCCTGCACCGTGATGCTCGACGGCGAAGCCGTGCGCGCCTGCCTGGTGTTCGCCGTCCAAGCCGATGGCGCCGAAGTCACCACCATCGAAGGCTTCGGCAACGCCGACGGCACCCTGTCCCCCATGCAAGAAGCCTTCCGCGATCACCACGGCCTGCAGTGCGGCTTCTGCACCCCCGGCTTCGTCGTGTCGGCGACCGCGTTCCTCCGGGACAACCCCAACCCGACCGACGACGACATCCGCGCCGGCCTCTCCGGCAACCTCTGCCGCTGCACCGGCTACCAGGGCATCCTCGCGGCCATCAAGGCCGCCGCCGCCAATCCCTAATCCCTCGAACTGTCACCAGAAACGCGACCTATAGGTCGCGTTTCTGGTGACAGTTCGGTCGCGAGGAGGGCTCAGCCCAGGCGGGGCATGACGTCGTCGGTGACAACCTTGAGGTAGCGCCAGGCGATCTCGGGTGGGAGGCCGCCGACGAGGGGTTGCATCGAGAGGGGGTTGCCGGACTGGATCATGGCGACGGCTTCGTCGACGGTGAGGATGCGGTGGGTGCGGTTCTCGGCGCGGAGGTCGTCGACGGTCTTGGCGGTGGAAATGCTGGCGGTGTGGGTGTTGCCCTCGTTGATGCTGCTGTAGCTGACGACGTCGTGCAGCAGGTGGGGCCCCACCTCTTCCCACGCTTTGTCGACATCGTGGGCGACGAACACGGTCGTGGCCGTGTCGATCGAGGGGATGAAGCACGACCCCGGCTGGTGGCCGTTTGACCGGGCTGCCTCGGCGTAGACGTCGGCGAGAGACGGGCCGCCCCCTTGGGCGAAGAAGTCGAGGCCGAACCGACCCGCCCGCTTGGCCGCGGCCGCGCTGCCACCGCCCCACGCGATGCGCGGTCCTCCCGGCGTGACCGCCGGTGGCGTGACGTGGATGCGGCGGCCGCCGTGTTCGAACGCCTCGCCCGCCTTGGCCCGCAGCAACACCGGCAGGATCTCGTCGGCGATCTTGCCCCGGCGGTGGAAGTCGACCCCCAGGTGCTCGTACTCCTCGGGCCGGTATCCGACTGCGCACACGTGGCTCACGCGCCCGCCGCTGATGATGTCGAGCACCACCATGTCCTCGGCCAGGCGCACCGGGTCGTACAGCGGCAGCACCAGCACCGCCGTCATGATCTGCAACGTCGTGGTGCGAGCGGCCAGTGCAGTGGCCAGCACCATGGGCGATGGGAGGTAGCCGTCGTCCATCGTGTGGTGCTCGCAGGCGATCGCCATGAGGGCGCCTCGCGTCTCCGCATACGTCGCCATCTCGAGCGCCGCCGCGTAGAGCTCCGTCGTGGTCGCGCCGAACGCCGGGGCGCGCATGTCGAACCGCAGCAGGTACACGCGCCGCCTCAGTCGTCGTGGCCGCGCGGTACGCCGACGATGTCGCCCGCGCCGGCGCGGATCTTGCCGATGAGCTGCACGAGCGCGCCCAGCTCGTCCTCCGACAACGTCATGGCGCCGAACAGCTCGGCGTTGAGCGCCTCCACAGCCCGCTCGAACAGCCGACGCCCCTTGGCGGTGATCTCGGCCAGCGTGGAACGGGCGTCGTCCGGATGCGACAGCCGCCGGCACAGGCCGGCCGCCTCGAGCCGATCGATGGCGTTGGTGACCGTGGCCGGGGTGATCCACAACCCGTCGCCCAGGCGCCCGAGCGTCAGGGGCCCCCGCCCACGCAGCATGCCGAGCACCTGGTAGCGGGCGAACGTCAGGCCCAGGGGGCGCAGGATCGTCGTGGCCTGGGTGAGGAAGATCTGCTCGGCCCGCATGACCGACACGACGGCGGCCATGCCGGGCGCCGCTTCCTTCCACCCCTCGTCGATCCACCACTCACGCGAGGCTTCGACGGGGTCGTACGACAGTGGGCGCGGCACCGGCCAACCGTATCCCGGTCGTGCTTCCGGCCCGGGCCTATCGCGACGCGCTGGCGGGCGCCCGGCCGATGACGCCTTGCGATTCCAGCGCGGCGATCTCGGCGTCCGACAACCCGAGCCCGCGCAGCACCTCCTCGTTGTGCTCGCCCAGCAGCGGCGCGTGTCGCACGTGGAACGGGCCGGGCCGCCCCGAGAAGCGGAACGGCACCGTGCTGTGCCGCGCCGCGCCCGTGACGGGATGCTCGACGTCTTCGAAGAACCGGCGGAACTGCAGCTGCTCGAGTTGGGGCTGCTCGTGGGGCTGCATGACCTTGGCCACGGGCACGCCGGCCGGCCACAGGCAGTCGACGATCTCGGCGGCAGCTCGATCGGCGCACCAGGCCGACAGGTGCTCGTCGATCTCGTCATGAGCGGCCCGCCTCCCCTCACCGGTCAGCAGCGACGCATCCGTCGCCCACGCCGGCTGCCCCAATGCATCGCGCAGCGCCAGCCACTGCTCGTCCGTCGCCACCGCGATCGCCACCCACGTGTCACGCCCGCCCTCGTCGTCGGCATCGGCGGCGAGGTAGAGACCTTGCGGCGCCGCCAAGGGCCCGCGGTTGCCGTCGCGTTCCAGCAGCACACCATTCGTCGCGTACTCGGTGATCTGGTCGGCGGCGATGCTCAGGGCGGCGTCGACCATGGCGGCTTCGACGAAGACGCCCTCCCCCGTACGCCGGCGCTGCTCGAGGGCGACGAGCAAACCCATGAGCGCGTGCAAGCCGGCGTTGGCATCGCCCACGCAGTACGGCGACAGCGGCTTCTCGTTCGGGTAGCCGGTCATCCACGTGAGGCCGGCCGCGTCCTCGATGACGAACGCGAACGCGGGCTTGTCACGCCATGGTCCGTCGAGCCCGAAGCCGGGCATCCGCACCATGACGAGGTCGGGCCGGATGGTTCGCACCGTCTCGAGGTCGAGGCCGAGCTGGTCGAGCACGCGGGGCGTGTAGTTCTCGACCAGCACGTCGCAGGTCGCGAGCAGCTGGCGCAAGACCTCCTTGCCCCGCTCCGTCCCGAGATCGAGGGTGACGCTCTTCTTGTTGGTGTTCAGGCCGGCGAAGATCCCCGACTGCTCCCACCAGTCGGGGACGCTGAACTTGAGGCCCGCCAGCATGCGGGTGCCGTCGGGCCGCGCCGTCGACTCGATGTGGATGACCTCGGCTCCCAGCATGGCCAGGATGTGCGTGCACAGCGGCCCGGCCCAGAACGCGGTGAGGTCCAGCACGCGCAACCCGTCCAGGGGAAGGTCGCCTGGCGTCCCGTCGCCGAGTTTCGTGAACCGGTACGGCGGGCCCGGCGCGCCATCGACGATCGATCCACGCGCGATGAAGTGGTCGGTCTTGGGGATCGTCTCGCCATTGCCGATCGGGGCGTGGGGGACTCGGAAGGTGTCGGCGAGCTCGAGCACCTCGGCGGTGGTGTGGGCCGCCATCCACTCGGCGATCACGGGGGCAAGGTGTCCGTGATTGCCGATGAGCTTGCGGTCCTCGGTCCACTCCGGATGACCGACCATCACGCAGAAGTCGAGCCACTGCTGCCCGGTGCCGGTGCCGACCCCGACGAGCCCGTCGCTGGTCGCCTCGACGGCCGGCGTGATCATCGACCGGCCCTTTCGCATCGGGCGCCCGACCATGTCGAAGTAGGTGACGGGGTAATAGGTGAGGCACAGCGCCAGCACCTCGAGCATCGAGACGTCGACCAGTTCGCCGGGCTGGGCGACCATCGTCCCGATCGCCGCGTAGACGCCGGTGAGCCACTCGCCCACCTGCCCGCCCACGAAGACGGGCGCCCGGTCGGGCGACCCGCGCCCGAGGCCGACGATGCCGCCCGACCAGGCCTGCAGCGTGAACTCGGTGCACGCCCGATCGGCCCACGGGCCCTCGGTGCCGAAGGGCGTGATGGCCGTCACGACTGCGTCCGGGTGGGCCTCGCGGACCTCCGCCAGGGTCTGTCCCGATTCCCGCGACCAGATCACCGCGTCGCCGTCGTAGCCACCATCGGTGAGCAGCTTCGTGCAGTAGCGACCGGCGATCGAAGAAGCGAGGTCGAGGATCACGCGCTCATTCGGGTTGGGCGCGGCCCTTCTTGCTGAGCCGCCACTCGGGCGGGAAGCGGCTGTCGAAGTCCTTCACCGCGTCGGTGAGCCCCTTCTTGATCGCCTCGTCGGTACTGATTTCGTTCTGATCAGGTCGCCCATAACCCGCCATCGATTCGAGCATCCCGCTGATGAGCGAGCCCATGTACTCGCCCTGCGACTGCTTCATCACCTCGAAGAAGGTCTTCTGCATGAAGATGACGTCGGTCGAGCGGTTCTGGGCGCACGCCATGGCGTACTTCTCGACCTCGGCCTCGAGCTGGTCACGCGGCACCACGCTGTTGACGAAGCCGATCTCGGCCATCTCGGCGGCCGTGAACGGGCGGCCG
>JAFATL010000221.1 GCA_019243975.1 Actinomycetota bacterium
GCCCTCGCGCAGCCGGTACAGCGCCATGATCAGCGTGGGGATGACCGCACACACCTGCATGGCGTTCGCCCGCAGTTCCGTGTGGTCGATGTCGAGGCTGAACTTGTAGTTCTCGGCCATGCCGAGCAGCGACACGGCGGTGCGCAGGCCGTCGAGGGGCACGAACGTCTCGCCCGCCTGGGCGATGGCCGGCAGCACTTCCATGACGGGCGCGGGGATCTCGCGCACACCGCGCATCTCGGCGACGAACGCATCGTGCTCGGCCTTGCTCGGCAGGTGCCCTTCGAACAGCAGGAACCACACGTCTTCGAGCGAACGCTTGTCGGCCAGCTCGACGGCGTTGTACTGGCGGTAGTGGTAGAAGCCTTCCTGGCCGCGCACGTCGCCCACTTCCGTCTCGGCCACGACGACGCCGGCGAGGCCCTTGGGCACGTCGGCGATCGCACCTTCGACCGGACGGATCTGGGCGATCTTCACCAGGTCGCGCATCGACACGATGCCGACGAGACGCTGGCCGTCGACAACGGGGATGTGCCGGTAGCCGTGCTCGGCCAAGCTCTTCCACGCCTCGGTGACCTCGATGGCGGGAGCGACGCAGTCGGGGTCTTCCGTCATCCACTCCGACACCTTTGTCGCCGACGTGTCGGCCCCCGACGCGGCGAAGCGCACGAGGTCGCGCTCGGTCAGGATGCCGATGGCGCGTTCACCGTCGACGACGACAACGCTGCCGACGCGGTGCTCGCGCATGCGCGACGTCGCTTCGGCGATGGTCTCGGATGGTGTGGCTGTGACCGGAGGATGGCTCATCACATCGGCGACGGTTCGGACCTTGGCGCCTCCGCTGTCGGCCATCACACTCCCTTGATCTCGGTTTCCTCAGCCACGCCGAGTGTAGTGGCGGCCGGAGAATGTGGTTCTCCCGAGTCGTCGGCGACGTAACGCGTGAAGCGCGGGAGCGCGCGGGCCACGACCAACGCGCCGACCACGCAGGCCAACCCGCCGCTCACCACCGAGATACGCGGGGATGTGACGGCTGCCACAGCGCCGGCCTCGGCGTCGCCCAGACGGGGGCCGCCGGTGACGACCCCGATGTGCACGCCGGACAGACGGCCGCGCAACGAGTCAGGCGTCGTCGACTGCAGCATGGTGTTGCGGAAGACGGCCGACACCACGTCGGCCGCGCCGGCGACCGCCAGCAGCAGCAACGCCAGCGGCAGCCAACTGGTGACGCCGAAGCCGGCGATCGCCGCGCCCCACACGACGACGGCGATGATCACGGCCCGCCCGTGTCGTCGCACGCTGCCGACCCACCCGGTCGTGGCCGCGCCCACCAGTGCGCCCGCGCCCGGTGCCGCGAACAGCAGGCCCACCGTCTGCGGCCCGCCGTGGAACAGCGTCGTGCCGAGGGCGGGGAACAGCGCCCGGGGCATGCCGAACACCATGGCGTTGATGTCGATGAGGAACGTGCCCTGCAACACCTGGCGTCCCTTCAAGAAGCGCAGGCCTTCGGCCACCGAGCCCAGGCTGGCCTTGGTGCCGCCGCCTTCGGGCGGGAGCGGGCGCATCAGGAAGACGCTGAACAGGGCCACGCCGAACGTGGCCGTGTCGATCCAGAAGACGGGCGCCAGGTGTCCGTGGAAGGCGGCGATGAGCAGGCCGGCCACGGCCGGGCCGATCACGATGGCGAGCTGCATCTGGATCTGCCACAGGGCCATGGCCGCCGGCAGCTGGCGCTTGTCGACGGTGTTGGGGACGACTGCGGCGCGCGCGGGGCGGTCGATGCCGGAAAGGCCGGCGGCGGCGGCCGTCAGGACGTAGAGGGGCCACACGGCGGCGCGGTGCTGCATGGCATTGAGGGCCAGGCCCACGCTCATCAGGCCCTGGGCCACCTGGGCGAACATCATCAGGCGGCGCCGGTCGCGGCTGTCGACGATGGCGCCACCGACAAGCGCGCCGATGAGTGTCGGCGGTAGCTGGGCCAGGCTCACCATGCCGACGGCGAACGACGAATGCGTCAGGGCGTAGACCTGGATGGCCACGCCGACGACGGTGAGTTGGCTCCCCATCCACGACACCAGCTGGCCGGAGAACAGCAGGCGGAACTCGCGCGACCGCTTGAGCGGGCTGACATCCACGAGCACCTTCGCCACGGCACGACGCTACCCAGTGGTCCTACGCTCGCCCTCATGGCCAAGCCCGTCCCCCACCTGCTGCGCGATCTCGTCGAGCCCCTCGCCGCCAACGTGTACTTCGCCCCCGAGGCGATCAACGGCTACGCCGAGCTCGGCCTCGCCTACCCGCAGGGGTACTTCTCCAGCCGCGGTGCATGCCTCGGCCAAGTCGACGGCTACGTGATCGCGTCGGCGTTCGGCGTGTTCTACCCGCCGATGGTGAAGGGGATGGTCGACGAGGCGTGGTCGAAGACCGACGCGCCGACGATCCTCGACGTGCGCCGCCGAGGCGCCACCGCCGCACTGGAACGCCAGCTGGGCGAGAAGCCCGACGGCCTCGACCGTGCCACCGAGCTGCTCAAGCGGGCCGGCGAGGCGGGCACGGTCGCCGGCCACCCGCTGTACGCCGGCCTCACGACGCTGGACTGGCCGGGCGACCCCATGGGCAATCTGTGGCGCGCCGCCGACATCGTGCGCGAGCACCGCGGCGACTCCCACACCGCGGCGTGGACGAGTGCCGGCCTCACCGCCATCGAGGTGCTGCTCCTCACCGAGGCGTGGTGGGGCATGCCCATCCACACGTACTCGCGCACGCGGGCGTGGCCCGATGATGAAGTCGAAGCGACGATCGCATCGCTGCAGGAGCGCGGCCTCATCAGCGCCGACCAGCAGCTGACCGACGCCGGCACCCAGTTGCGGCGCGACATCGAGGCGGCCACCGACAAGGCCGAGTTCGGCATCGTCGCCGCCTTGGGCAACGACGCCGACGAGTTGTTCACCATCATCGAGCCCTGGGCCAAGGCCATCGTCGAGAGCGGCGGCTACCCCACCGACCCGAGCCAACTCGTCAGGAAGTAGCTGAGTCTCTCGACTGACAGGTCGGGCACCAGTAGAGGCGGCGGGCGTTGTCGCCGGTGACGAGTGACTTGATGGGCGTGCGGCAACGCTTGCACGGTTTGCCGGTGCGGCCATAGACGTTCATCGGGGCGGGGGCGGCGCGGGCGGCGACGCTGGCTGACATCAGGCGCGTGGCTGCGTTGATGAGGTCGTCAAGGGGCGCCTCCGCCTGCGGGGTCATCGGGTCGACGCTGCAGGCGAACATCGACTCGGCGCGCCAGATGTTGCCGATGCCGCACACCACCTGCTGATCGAGCAGCAGCTCGCACACCGGCAGATCGGGCGGCCGCGACGCGGCACGGCGGCGCACCTCGTCGAGATCGACCGGCTGCACCAGCACGTCGGGGCCGAGGTTCCTGATGGCGGGGTGCACGTCTTCGTCGCGCTGATGGATCAACTCGATCACCGGCACGTTGAACGCGACCGCAACGCGGTCGCCTGCTTCCAGCACCAATCGCGCCTGGAACTCGGGCTTCCGCCACCGCCCACCGGCCGGGTAGACGTGCCAGGCGCCCGTCATCTTCATGTGCGTGCGCAACACCAGTCCCGACGACAGGCGAATGAACACGTGCTTGCCGCGCGCCTCGACACCCTCGACCTTGGTGCCGACGATCGACCTTGTCGGGATGTCAGAACGTTGGGCGCGGGCGGCGGTGATCTCGCGCCCGCTCAGCCACCGGTCGAGCGTGCGGGCGGTGCGAGCGAGGGTGTCGCCCTCAGGCGTAGCGCACCAACCCCTTGGGCGTCGGCACGAAGCCGGCCGCCGAGAGGAACGGCTCGAGCTCGCGCGGGTACTTCTCCACCGACAGGCGCGAGTAGCGGCCGTCGGCCAGCAGCTCGCCCAGGGCGTCCACCGCCGGTTCCTCCCAGGTGCCGTCGAAGTCGCGCAACGCGATGAGCCCGCGCTTCTCCACGTAGAGCGACGCCAACCCGTCGAGCAGCACGATGTGGGCGCCGGCCACCCGCTTCGGCCCCGTGACAGGCCACGGCAATGACAAGCCGTAGGCGTTGGCCGGGTCGGTGGCGGCCAACACGACCACCTTCGGCACGCCCGACGGCGTGACGTCGCGGAACGCTCGCAGCCGGTCGACGGCGCCGGGCAGGGCGAACTGGGCCCCGCCCAGGCCGGCGACGAAGTAGCCACGCCGGATTCGGCCCGCTTCCTCCATGGCCCGCAGCACCGGGTACACGGCGGAGAAGCCGCCGGGCACGCCTTCACCGCGCACGGCCTCGCGGGTGAGCACGCCGTGGCGTTCCAGCAGCACGCCGGCCAGCGCGTGCATGGCGCGCGTCGGGTCGACGTCGGCACTGATCGGCGCCGACACCAACGACCAGCGTCCCTGGGCAGTGGGTGGACCGAGCGCCGTCAGCGCGCCCAGGCGGGGGCGACCGCCGCGGGCCTGGCCACCGCTGCGCTTCTTCAGCGAGAGAGCGCGCACCGGCGAGAACGAGTCGTTGGTGACCTCGCCCGCCCACACCAGGTCCCACAGCGCGTCGAGGGTGACCTTGTCGTCTTCACCGCCGAGGTCGCGGAAGAAGCAGGCACCGCGGGACGCCAGCACCTCGCGTAGGCGCTCGTGTTCCTTGCCGTCGGGGCGGTCACCCGCGCTGGGCGCCAGTCTGTCGAGCAGCAGGTCGGCCTGGCCCCGGAGCAACAGGCGCAGCTTGCCGTCGTCGCGGCCCAGGGGGCCGGCACCGACCCACATGACCTCACCGGCGGCCAGCAGCTCGTCGAGGTACCGCGGCGAGTAGTCGCGGACGCGAGCGGCGAACACGTCGCGCTCGAGCACGCTGGCGGGGATCGGCACCCCTTGCAGCTGGGCGACGACTTCGAGGGTGCGGTCGAGACCACTGCTCTCCGCTCCCACGCCGTGCCACGCGGGCAGGAAGCGGGCCAGCGCCTCCACCTCGGTCGGCTCGACCTCGCGCCGCAGGGCGGCCAGCGAACGCTGGCGCAACGTGCGCAGCACATCGCTGTCGCACCACTCGCGCTCGGCCCCCTCGGGCGTGAACGCGCCCCGCAGTACTCGCCCGTCCTCGGCCAGCCGGGCCAGCACCTGGTCGACGGCGGCCACAGACAGGCCGAACCGCAGCGCCGGCTGGTCGGCGGTGAACGGGCCGTGCGTGCGCGCCCAGCGGCGCACCAGCTGATCGAGTGCATCGGCGACAGGTTCGAGGAACGCCTCGGGCACGCCACGCGGCACGGCCACACCGAGGCCGTCGCGATAGCGGCCCGTGTCCTCCGCCGCGATCAGGCGCTCCTCGCCCGCGACGCGCACGAGCACGGCGCGCCGCTCTCGCAGCAGTGCGTCGGCAAAGTCGTCGCTCGAACGGGCGCGCAATTCGACTCGGCTCAGGTCTCCGAGGCGACGCAGCAGGTCGTGGGCGGCGTCGATGGTGCGCGCCCACCGGCGTTCGTCGAGGGCCTGCAGCTCGGCCTCGAGCGCAGCCAGGGCCTCGGCGTCCACGAGATCGCGCAGCTCGTCGGAGCCGACCAACTCGGCCAGCATGCGCCGGTCGAGGGTGAGCGCCTGGGCCCTGCGCTCGGCCAGGGGCGCGTCGCCCTCGTACATGAAGCTGGCCACGTAGCTGAACGCCAGCGAACTGGCGAACGGCGAGGGGATCCCAGTGTCGACCGATGCCACCCGGATCTTGCGGGAGCGCACGTCCTGCATCAGCCCGATGAGGTTGGGCAGGTCGAACACATCACTCAGGCACTCGCGGTACGTCTCGAGCAGGATCGGGAACGAGCCGTACTTCGACGCCACCGCCAGCAGGTCGGCGGCCCGCTGGCGCATCTGCCACAGGGGCGTGCGCTGGCCGGGCCGGCGGCGGGGCAGCAGCAACGCCCGCGCCGCGTTCTCGCGGAAGCGGGCCGCGAACACGGCGCTGCTGCCGACCTGGTCGGTGACCAGCTCCTCGATCTCGTCGGGGTCGAGGAGGATCGAGTCTGCGGGCGGCGCGTCGTCGGCCTCCGGCAGGCGCACGACGATGCCGTCGTCGCTCCATATGGCGTGCACCTCCAGCCCGAGCCGCTGGCGGATGCGCGCCTCCACCGCCAGCGCCCACGGCGCGTGCACGCGTGCGCCGAACGGCGACAGCACGCAGATGCGCCAGTCGCCCAGCTCGTCGCGGAAGCGCTCGATCACCAGTTGCTTGTCGGTGGGCAACACGCCCTGCGTGGCCTCCCGCTCCTCGGCCAGGTAGGCGCGCAGGTTGCGGATGGCCAGCTCGTCGAGCCCGCACTCTTCGGCGAGCTTCTCGTCGGACCAGTCGTCGACCTCACGCAGGAACGCGCCGATGGCACGACCCAGCTCGTAGGGCCGGCCGACCATGTCGCCGTGCCAGAACGGCATCTTGCCGGGCTCGCCCGGGGCGGGCGTGACGATCACCTTGTCGCGTGAGATCTCGTCGATGCGCCACGTGGTCGCACCGAGCAGGAACGTCTCGCCCACGCGGCTCTCGTACACGAACTCCTCGTCGAGCTCGCCGACGCGACTGCCCTCGGGGGTGAACGCACCGAACAGGCCCCGGTCGGGGATGGTGCCGCCGCTGGTAACCGCCAGCATGCGGGCGCCCGGACGAGCAGCCAGCGTGCCGGCGACGCGGTCCCACACGATGCGGGGCCGCAGTTCGGCGAACTCGTCGCTCGGGTAGCGGCCCGACAGCATGTCGAGCACGCCTTCCAGCACCTCGCCCGACAG
>JAFATL010000318.1 GCA_019243975.1 Actinomycetota bacterium
CCGACGGATCCTCCAGCAGGATCTGCTGACCGCCGGGGCCAGCGAGGATGTTGTTACGGAACTGGCCTCCCGCGTCGTGCAGGCGTGCCACCTCGGCGACGATGTCGTCGACGATCAGGTGGATGCGGTTCCAGCCGCCCGGCTTCGGCCGCACACCGTCCGGCATTGCCCGCGCCGCTGAGCTGGTCGGCCCGCTCAGCAACAGGCGCAGGTTGCCGCGCGCCACATCGGCGAACGCCGGGCTGAAGTGGGTGATCACCTCGAAGTCGAGCACCTTCGTGTAGAAGGCCACGGCCTCGTCGACGTCGTCGACCATGTACCGGACACTCACCATCGTTCTGACGTCAGTCATTGCTCCTCCTGTTCTTCACGCCGCCGATGCGTCGGCGGCGAGCAGCGCGAGCAGGAACCCGATGCGGATCTCGAGCTCGGCTGCGGTTTGTTGGAAGGCCAGATAGCTCGATTCGTCGTCGGTGGTCCCGGCGGCGGGATCGGCAATGCTCCAGTGCTTGGTCTGCGGTCCGCCGGGGAACTCGGGGCACACCTCGCGGACCTTGTCGCACAGGCTGATGACGAAGTCGAAGTGATCGTCGGCGAACACGTCGAGGTGCTTCGACTTCCGGCCCGCCAGGTCGATGCCGTACTCCTCGCCCATCACGCGGATCGCGTTGGGATGCATCGGCTTCGGGTGGCTGCCGGCGCTGTAGGCCTTCACCGCGCCACCGGACCGATCGCGGATGAGCGCCTCGGCCATCTGTGACCGTGCGCTGTTGCCGGTGCACAAGAAGAGCACCTTGATCGGACGCCGCCGCGCCACCCTCCCGCGTGGCGGCGGAACGAGGTCGAGCCCCGGATGCAGAGCACCGGCGGTGGCCGACAGCAGGTCACCGAATCGAGCGAGGTCGGCGGCGTAATACGCGTCGCGACCGTCGGCCGAGCTCCTGCGCATCGACACGAGCCCGGCCTCGCGCAGCTTGCCCAAGTGGTACGAGACGAGGTTCTGCGCCTCGCCGAGCAGCCCCGTGAGCTCCTGCACGCGCCGGTCGCTCTTCGCCAGCTCGCTCAGCAGCTTCCACCGGAGCGGATGGCCCGCCAGCTGCAGGAATTCGGGCGGGCTCACGTCCAGCGCAGCCGACGGCGAGGTCACGTCGTTCAATCTACATCAATTTGATTCGATAGATCAACCTACCTTGATGGATTGTCGTCGTGCGATCCGGGCATACCCTGCGACGGTGAGCGGGGATCCCGTCGCGTTCAGCGACGAGCTCGAGGCCTGGCTGACGAGCGACAATCCGAAGACGCTCGGCGCCCTCGGCGCCGTGTTCGCCGAGAACAGCTTCGCGGTGACGATCCTCCTGCTGATGTTCGTGCCCGCCCTTCCTGCACCGACGGCGGGGATCACGCACGTGTTCGAGGTCATCACGATCCTGCTGGGGATGCAGCTCGTGCTGGGCCGGCGAACCCTGTGGCTGCCCAAGCGCTGGCGCGGGCGGGAGCTGGGATCGCTCACGACAGGGAAGGCGTTGCCGTTCGTGATTCGGCGCATCCGCACGGTCGAGCGCTGGTCCCGGCCGCGGGGCACGATCCTTTTCAACCACCGCAGCACCCTGCGGCTCGTCGGCGCCCTTTACGTCGGCTTGGCGCTCGCGGCGTTGCTGTCGCCGCCGTTCAGCGGGCTCGACACGCTGCCCGCCCTCGGCGCCGTGCTGATCGCGCTGTCGGTCATCCTCGAAGACGGCGTCGTCCTCGTGGCCGGCGTCATCGTCGGGCTCATCGGCGTCGCTCTGATCCTCACCATCGGCGCGTCCATCGTGCACTTCGTGCGCAGCCTCTGGTGACAGGCCGGCCCTCGAGGTCAGGCCCGGCTGACAAGCGGCCGCAAGAGGTCAGCCGCGCTCCCGCATCATCGATCGCGCGCCAGCACGTCCTCGAGCCAGGCGAGGAACAGGTCGGTCCAACGATCGCTCGGCAAGCCCTGCTTGACCATGCCGAAGCCGTGGGCGCCGCGGTCGAACACGTGCAATTCGGTCGGACGGTCGGCGGCGGTCCAGTCGGCGTAGAGACCGTCCACGATCCGCACGAGGATGTCGTCGCGGGCGACCGCGGTGAACAAGGGTGGCGCGTCGGCGGGGACGGGCGCGCCGCGCGTCTCGCCGCCGTAGATCGGGGCGATGAACGCGACCTGCTCCGCACGGGGGTCGAGGGCGACATCGACGATGAGGAACGCACCGGCGGAGAAACCGATCATGCCAATGGCGTCGGGCCGCAGGTGGAACCGTTCGGCGTTCTCACGCACCAGCTCGACGGCCCGCCGGCCGTCGTCCGCGCACGCGGCGCGCGCCTCGCGGTAGGTGTCCGTCGAGATGAGCTCGCCGATGGCGGTGGGCTTGTTCCCCGCCGCCAGTGCCGCCGCCAGCCCGGCGTCGACCGCCGCCGCCCGCGCTTCGAAGGCGGCCTGGTCCGGGTCGGACGCCTGCAGCCGGTACTTCAATACGAACGCGGTGTAACCCAGCGGTGCGAGCCAACGGGCGACGTCGATCCCCTCGTGGCTCCACGCGTTGATGGTCCAACCCCCGCCCGGCACGACGATGACCCCGACGCCGTTGCTCGACGCCTCCGGCGGCGTGAAGACAGTGAGGGTCGGGTCGGAGATGTTGCGCACGAACGTCGTGCCGGCAGCGATGCCGGCGGGGACGGGGTACTCGACTTCATCGGGCACGCGCTCGATACGGGTGGGCGGCCCCTCCGGCCACAGTTGGATGACTTCAGCGGCGTCGGCAGGCGCGATCGGCATCCACGTAGTCTGGCGCCGATCCGACTGGGCGATGAACAAAGGCAAGACGCGCGAGGGGGCCGAAGCCATCGCCAACGACGAGTAGCGGGAGCGCTCTCAGGGGCTGAGCAGCGCGGCAATCAGCGTTTCACCCAGCCACCGTTCGTACTTCTCGCCAGCCCATCCCCGTTCGACCACCAGGCTGTGGTGCGTACGCGGGTTGGCGATCGTCCACATCACGTCGGTGGCGTCCTTGGCTGTGATGCCATCCCGCAGCGCGCCGTGACGCGCGAGCGCCTTGGCCACCCGCTGCTGGTCCTCGTAGCGCGCCTCCTGTTGCTGCCGGAACACCTCGGCGATCTCGGGGTCTGACGTGGCCGCACCACTCATGACCTCGTAGAGCGGACCCATTGCCGCGCCGATGCCGGCGGCGATGGTGGCGAGCATCCGGAGCTGTTGGCGCGGATGGCGCTCCCGCTCCATTGCTCGCCAGTCGTCGCGATCACGAAGGAGACCCTGCTCGCCTCCGCCCGGCACCGCACGCTCACGCAGCCCGTCGAGGATCGCCCTCTTGTTCCCGAACACGGCGTACACCGTTTGAACGGCGACGTCGGCGGCCTCGGCGATGGCCGCGATCGTGGTGGCGGCGTAGCCGTCACTCAGGAAGAGCGCGAGGGAAGCGTCGAGCACGCGCTCACGAGTGGCCAGTGCCTTCTGCTGCCGCCGTGTCGGTTGGCCCTTGACATCGGTGCCCACCTGGGCAGAGTATCACTCTATCAATAGAGTTAAACTCTAATTAGGAGGATCCGATGTCCATCACGGCGGCACCCCTGACCACTGAGCTCGCCGATGACCCGCGGGCGCGAGCCGCCGCGATCGCTCCCGCGTTGCGCGAGCGCGCCGCCGAGGGTGAGGCGCTGCGGACGATGCCCGACGACCTGGTCGCCACGATCAAGCGGGCCGGGCTCTTCCGCCTGGCCCTGCCCGCCGTGCTCGGTGGTTGGGAAGCGCCGCCCCTGGTCACGTTCGAGACGATTGAGGCGCTCGCCCGTGCCGATGGTTCCGCGGCGTGGACCACGTTCATCGGCAACACGGGCACGTTCCTCGCCTGGCTCGACACCGACGTGGCCCGGAACCTCCTCGAAGGCGATCCGGACCGGCCGGTGGCGGGCACCTTCGCACCCCTGGGCCGGGCCGTTCCCTCGGGCGGCGGCTTTGTCGTCAGTGGCCGGTGGCCGTGCGCCAGCGGCGCTCTGCACAGCGAGCTCGTCATGGGCGGTGTGCTCGTGATGGACGGGGATGCCCCACGATTGGTGGACGACCGTCCCGACTGGCGCTTCGCCTGGTTCCCCCGCCACGCGGTGGAGGTCATCGACACCTGGCACGCCCCCGGCCTGCGGGGGACGGGTAGCCACGACATCGCCGTGCACGACACCTTCGTGCCTGCCCACCACACCTGCGCGCCGATGTTCGAGCCGGCCCGCGTCGACCGTCCTCTGTTCCGGCTGTCGATGTACAACCTCCTCGCGCCACTGGTAACCGGGTTCGCTGCCGGTGTCGGCCGGAGTGCCGTCGACAGGTTCGTCGAGATCGCCCAGACCAAGCGGCGGGGCAACGGGCCCACGGTTCGCGACGACGAGTACTGCCAGGTGGTGGTGGCGCAGGCGGACCTGCAGCTGCGCGCCGCCCGGGCCTTGTTCACCGAGGCCATGAGCGACGCATGGGACACCGTGACCGCGGGTCGCATCTGCACGCCGCGACAGCGAGCGTCGGTCATCGGGGCCGAGCAACTGGTGCTCCGGACGTCGCTCAACGCCGTCGACACGCTGCTGCCCTTTGCCGGCGCCAGCTCGGTGCGAGACGACGAGCCGCTCCAGCGCTGCGCGCGCGATCTGCACGCCGCACGTCAGCACATCGTGTTCTCAGCTGACGCCATGAAGCGGGTGGGCCGCGTCACCTTCGGCCTCGAGCCCAACGACTTCATGCTCTGATCATTCGCGACGCGATGAGGTCTCCTTCCCCGGGGTAGGGCTGTGAAGACGGCGGAAGGAGCCAGCAATGCGAGGGACCGTTCTCGAGCGTCCGGGTGAGATCCGGCTCGAACAGCGACCGGATCCGACGATCGTCGAACCAAGCGACGCCATCATCCGGCTGTCCGCCACCTGCATTTGCGGGTCCGATCTGTGGCCCTACCGCGGCGTCGACGCCGCGACGGGGCCGTCGCCCATGGGGCACGAGTACTGCGGGATCGTCGAGGAAGTCGGCCCCGACGTCTCCATCATCAGCACGGGCCAGTTCGTCGTCGGTTCGTTCTTCGCCTCGGACAACACGTGCGAGATCTGCCGCGCCGGCTATCAGTCGTCGTGCATCCACCGAGAGCCTGTGGGTGCCATCGGCACGCAGGCCGAGTACGCGCGCATTCCTCTGGCGGACGGCACGCTGGTGGCGACCCCCGAAGTTCCACCTGATGACTTGGTCCCGAGCTTCCTCGCCGCATCTGACGTGCTGGGCACGGGTTGGTTCGCGGCCGTGGCGGCCGAGGCCGGACCGGGCACGACAGTTGTCGTCGTCGGTGACGGCGCAGTCGGACTCCTTGGTGTGATGGCGGCCAAACAGCTCGGAGCGGAGCGCATCGTGATCATGAGCCGGCACGAATCTCGCCAGCAGCTCGCCCGCGAGTTCGGCGCCACCGACGTCGTCCCCGAACGGGGCGACGAAGGGGTCGCGGTCATCAAAGAGCTCACCGACGGCCTGGGCGCACACTCGGTCATCGAGGCCGTCGGCACCCGCGAGTCGATGCTGCAGGCGATCGGCGCGTGCCGTCCCGGTGGCCACGTCGGGTACGTCGGGGTGACGCACGGCGACCTCCCCGGACGCGAGCTGTTCTTCAGTCACACGCACCTGCACGGGGGCCCCGCACCCGTGCGCCGGTTCCTGCCCGAGCTGATGGAGCTCATCTCGAACCGCACCATCGACCCGGGACGGGTCTTCGACCTCACCCTCCCACTGGAAGACGTCGCCGAGGGATACCGCGCCATGGACGAACGGCGCGCCATCAAGACGCTGCTCTGCCTCTGAGAGGGCCGCGTCGGGCGGTACGTCGGGCTTGACCGACTAATGTTGAGTCAACCGATCAGATTTTGGAGAGTTGACCCGACGTGCTCGTTTCCGAGTCGACCGGCGAGTCGCTGGCGGTCCTCGACCTGCCTTCGGCACCCCCTGTCACGAGGGCAGTGGCGGTGCCGATGCGACGCCCCAAGGCCCCGGCGGTGGCGCTGCTTCTGCTCGGCGTTGCGCTCACGCTCGGGCCGATCGTCGGCGGCTTGTTCTCCAAGGTCGCATCGGGCAAGCAGATGATCGACCAGTTCGCACCGCACATGGAGGCCGACGCGCTGGCCCGCTACCGGTCGGACCTGGGTGTCCTGCGGAAGGCGGCACCAGCGGTCGACGCCATCTACACGCAGCAGTCGGTCGCCAGTGGCAAGTTCCCCGGGCTCGACGTGTATCGCCAGCGGGCGGGCGCCATCGACCAACGGGCGTCGACGTTGCTCGACCGCGTCACCCGGGCCCAACCCGACTATCGCCGCACGGCCAAGATCGGCGGGCTCGATCGCATTCCCTTCCTCGTCGTGCTGTGTGGCATCGCCGCGATCTACGGCGGCTGCGTGCTCCTGTTCGGCGGCCGACGACGCGCCCGTTCCGCCGTCGCAATCGTGGTGCTGGCGTCGCTGGCGGTGGCCGTCTATCCGTTCGTGAGCGACCTCAATCGCGGCACGCGGGCGGGCCAACGGATGCTGCACAGCTTCGCGCCGTTCATGACGCACGCCGAGGTACGCCAATTGCAGGATGATTTCGTGGTGCTGGTCACCGCCGTCGGCGAACTCGACACCGGCTTTCGGGCCGTGCCCCAGAGCGGGCAGCCCGCCGCCGACGTCAACGCGTTGGTGAGCGGTTGGCCCGGCATCTCGTCGGACCTGGCCTCCCTCGTCGGGACCATCAACGACAACATCAAGAACTTCAACGCCCTGCATGACCTCGACACCCTGACGCGCGACGTCGGGGCCGGCGGATTGCAGGGCTTCCCCTGGCTGCTCGTCGGCATCGGGATCGTCGGTGCCGCATTGGCGGTGGCGTCGCTACCCCGCCGCAGGAAGGAGACATGATGCGCCGCGCTGCGGTTGCCATGACCGCGCTTCTCGCCCTCTCGACCCTGGTCGCGTGCTCGAGCGGCAAGAAGTCCGCTACCGCGAGCGGCCGCCGTGAGCTGATCGGGTTGTTCCGCCTCACCGCCGGCGCGGTGAACGGCAACGCCATCACCGGCACGTGGTTCCGCATGCTGCAGCCCGGGGGCAATGCCAAGAGCGGTCCGTACATGGTCAACGCCGACTCGCCGGCCGACGGTGGCCAGGCCACCCTGCTGGCTCCCGGCAGCTCCGGCGGCCTGCGCACCGGCGGCTACCAGTCGCAGCCGGCGCCCGCATTCGACGCGGGTGGCAACTCGTTGGCGGGCGCCATCACCACGCCGACGAAGTTCTTCGGCGTGAAGTTCAGCATCTCCACCAACGAGGTCGATCTGCAGACCAAGACAAAGGTGGCGCCGCCCACCATCCTCGACAACAACGGCCACCTCAGCGGCGACTTGGCGGCGTGGGCCGCGTCCTGGAACAACCAGAACTTCAACCAGGGGGCACCCAAGCCGGTGTCGAGCACGCAAGCGCAGGCGCCCGGTCAGCAGCAGGCCCAACGGGTGTGGGACTGGGTCTCGCAGAAGTGGCTGGAGGCGGCACCGAAATCGACGGTCAGCGGCGGCGGCGCCACCGGTACCTACGACGCCAAGACGGGCGCCTTCACGCTGGAGTGGACGAGCCACATCGACGGTGGTCCCTTCAACGGGTTCACCGGCCTCTGGCATCTCGAGGGCACCTTCGAGTCGTCCGGACGCGCCCCGGCCGGCGCATAGGCACGTGCGCATCGCGGCCGGGGAGCGCGCGCCTGCGGCCATCGTTCTCGAGGACGCCACCAAGGTCATCGACGGCGTCACGGTGCTCGACGGCGTCTCGTTCACCGCCCCCCCGGGACAGGTCACCGCGTTCATCGGGCCCAACGGGGCGGGCAAGACCACCACGTTGCGCGCCATCCTCGGCATCGATCACCTCACGTCGGGGCGCGCGCTGATCGGCGGACGA
>JAFATL010000443.1 GCA_019243975.1 Actinomycetota bacterium
CGCCGCGACATCAGCGCTCAGATGGGCGTCGACATCAACCGCATGGACGTGGTGCCCGTCGGCGTGGACGAGACGCAGTTCTTCCCGATGCCGCACATCCAGCGCGTGCCCGGGCGTCTCATGACGACCGCCAGCGCCGACGTCCCCCTCAAGGGGCTCGTGCCCTTGCTGGAGGCGCTGGCCAAGGTGCGCACCGAGCGCCACGCCGAGCTCGTCGTGATCGGCAAGCCCCGCAAACAGACCAAGGTCAACGGCACCATCGAACGTCTCGGCCTCGAGAACGCGGTGACCTTCGTGAGCGGTGTGAGCCAGGAGCGCATCCGCGAGCTGTACGCCGAGGCCGAGGTGGCGGTCGTGCCCTCGCTGTACGAGGGCTTCTCGCTGCCCGCCGTCGAGGCGATGGCCAGCGGCGTCCCCCTCGTGGCCACGACCGGTGGTGCGCTGCCCGAGGTGGCCGGCACCGACGGCGAGACCGCCCTGCTGGTGCCCCCCGGCGACGCGCAGGCGCTGGCCGGCGCCATCGGCCGCATGCTCGACGACGCCGCGCTGCGCGAGCGCATCGGCGCCGCCGGTCGCAAGCGGGCCCTCGACAACTTCACGTGGAAGGCCACCGCCATCGGTACGGCCGAGCAGTACCGCATCATCATCGAAGAGACCGAAGCCAAGAAGAAGACGGCGGTGGCCAGCTAGATGCTCACCGTCGATTACGACCGGCTCGGGCTCAAGCCCGGCGACCGCCTGCTCGACATGGGCTGCGGCGGCGGGCGCCATGCCTACGAAGCGCTGCGCCGCGGTGCGCGCGTCGTCGCCCTCGACGCCGACGACACCGAGATGAAGGACGTGTCGGTGCTGCTGGAGGCGATGATCCAGGAGCACGAAGCGCCCGAGGGCGCGTCGGGCAGCGTGTGCAACGGCAACGCGCTGGCCTTGCCGTTCGCCGACGGCACGTTCGACCGCATCATCGCCAGCGAAGTCCTCGAGCACATCCCCGCCGACCGCACCGCCATCGCCGAGCTCACGCGCGTGCTGCGGCCGGGCGGCACGATGGCCGTGACCGTGCCCCGCTGGTTCCCCGAGTTGGTCAACTGGGCGCTGTCCGACGACTACCACATGGTCCCGGGCGGGCACGTGCGCATCTATCGCCAGTCGGCGCTGCGCGAGCGCCTGGTCGACGCGGGCCTGAAGTACAAGGGCGTCGCCCACACCCACGGCCTGCACTCGCCGTACTGGTGGCTGAAGTGCGCGGTCGGCGTCAACAACCCCAACCACCCGCTCGTCAAGGCGTACCACCAGCTGCTGGTGTGGGACATCACGTCCAAGCCGCTGCCGACGCGGTTGGCAGACATGGTCCTCGACCCGCTCATCGGCAAGAGCATGGTCATGTACCTCGAGCGCCCGGCGGAGGTGCGCGCCGCATGATTCTCACTCCCTCCCAGACCCGTGCGACGGTCGACTCGATCGCCAAGATCCAGCTGGACGACGGCATGATCCCGTGGTTCCCCGGCGGTCACTGCGACCCGTGGAACCACGTCGAGGCGGCCATGGCGCTGACCCTCGGCGGCCGCGTCGCCGAGGCTGAGCGCGCCTACGGCTGGCTGGCCGCGACGCAGCACCCGAACGGGGCCTGGTTCAACTACTACCTCGACGGGTCGATCGAGGACTACCGCCTCGACACCAACGTCATCGCGTATGTGGCGACCGGCGTGTGGCAGCACTTCCTCGTCACGCGCGATCACGCCTTCCTCAACGCCATGTGGCCGGTCGTCGAGCGCGCCGTCGAGTTCGTGCTGCACCTGCAGCAGCCGGGCGGCGAGGTGCTGTGGTCGATCGAGCCCGACGGCGTCACCCCCGGCCGCTTCGCTCTTCTCACCGGGTCGTCCTCGATCTACCACTCGCTGCGCTGCGCCATCGCCATCGCCGAGCACCTCGGTCACGAGCGTCCGGAGTGGGAGCTGGCCGCCGGCAACTTGGCCACCGCCGTCGCCTACAAGCCCGATCGCTTCGAGCCCAAGGACCGCTGGGCGATGGACTGGTACTACCCGGTGCTCACTGGCGCCATGACCGGTCGCGCCGCCCGCGCCCGCATCGCCGACCGGTGGGACGAGTTCGTGATGGACGGCCTCGGCGTGCGCTGCGTGTCGGACAACCCGTGGGTCACCGCGGCCGAGACGGCCGAGTGCGCCATGGCCCTGTGCACCATCGGCATGGAAGACGAAGCCGCCGAGCTGCTCACGTGGGCGCAGCACCTGCGCGACGACGACGGCGCGTACTGGACGGGCTGCGTGCACCCGCAGTGCGTTCGCTTCCCCGGCGGCGAGCACACCACCTACACCTCGGCCGCGGTCGTGCTGGCCGACAGCGTGCTCGACGGGCACGGCCCGACGGCGCGGTTGTTCCGGGGCGAAGGCCTGCCGGTCGGCCTGCTGGCCGACCCCATCCCCGACCCCACGTAACCGCCTCCCCAGGCATCGCGCTCGCTACATTGGTGGGCGGAAGGGATCGATCGCGGGCTGACCCACAGGGGAACCCATGCGACGCCTTCTTTTCGCGGTCGGAACACTCGGCGCACTGCTCGTGTTCGCCGCCCATCCCGCCGGGGCCGTGCAAGCCGGTCAGTCGTGCTCGAACGCCGACGCCCAGGCAGGCACGGTCATCACCGCCGACAACGGGTCGACCGTGAAGTGCGTCGCGTCCAGCGCGGGCGTCAACCAGTGGACGGCGATCGTCGCCCCCACCAACACCACGGTCCCCAGAGCCGCCACCACCACCACGGTGGCGGCTGCGTCGGCGGTGACGGCCACCCCGCCGACCATGGCGACGACGGGTCTCAACCACACCCGCCAGTTCGTGCTGTCGGCCATCGTCCTGCTCTGCCTGGGCACCGCCATCGTGCTCGAGATCCGCGCCCGTCAGGGCCTCGACCGGCTGCACGTGCAACGGCTCATTGCTCAGCTGCCGGGAGCCACCCGCCGCAGCACGCGCAACGACCCGCACTGATCGGCGTCCTCGAAGCCCCCTGACTCGAGGGCCCGGCAGTACAGCTCGTAGGGCGGGCGCCCGCCGTCGGCCGGATCGGGGAACACGTCGTGGATGGCGAGCAGGCCGCCCACGGCGACGTGCGGCGTCCAGCCGTTGTAGTCAGCCCAGGCCGGCTCCTCGCCGTGGCCGCCGTCGATGAACAGCAGCGCCAGCGGCGTGGCCCACGCGCGCGCGACCGCGGGTGACTGACCCACCACGCCGACCACGACGTCTTCCAGGCCGGCGGACTCGATGGTGCGCCGGAAGAACGGAAGCGTGTCCATGCGACCAGTAGCGGGGTCGACGACCTCTGTGTCGTGGTGCTCCCAGCCCGACTGGTTCTCCTCCGACCCGCGGTGATGGTCGACGGTGAACAACACCGTGCCGCCTTCGCGCGCGGCGGCCCCGAGGTACACCGCCGACTTGCCGCAGTAGGTGCCGACTTCCAGCAGCGGCCCGAGCCCGCTCGCCGCGGCAGTGAGGCCGGCGCGGTGCAGCGCCATGCCCTCGTCGTCGGGCATGAAGCCCTTGGCCGCCTTCGCGACCTCCAGCAGATGCTCGTCCATCACGTTGCCGACCTTAGGTCGGCGCCACGCGCCGGCTTTACGTCGGCAGGCCGGTGCGGCCGTCGAGGGCGGGCTCGTCCTCGAGCACCTCGGGGTGGTGCTTGAACATCAGCTCGTTGAAGATGATGAACTTCGCCACCCACAGCAGGCCGAAGGCGCCGAGGTTGGCGGCGTTGACCACGAGCGTCTGGAACGCCCGGCCGGTGTGGTGCACGTGGTGGTGGGCGATGCTCACCGCCCACGTGGAGCCGGCCAGACCGAGGAAGGCCAAGCCCCAGAACGGGAGCACTTCCTTGACGAGGTGCGAGCGCCCGCGCTTGCCCCACGCCCAGGCCCGGTTCAGGTAGTACGACGGGATCGCGCTCACGCCGACGGCGAAGACGTTGGACCAGCTGGCCGACCACTTGAGGATGCCGAACGCGAAGGCCAGCAGCACCTGGGCGACGGCCACCGAGATGATCGACACCATCGTGTAGCGGATCATCTTGCGGCCCTGGTCGCTGCGCGCCTTGTCGCGCACGTCGGAAATCGTGAGCTTCACCGCCTAAGACTATCGGCGGGTCCTAGTCCTCCATGAAGTTCGACGTGGCGATCTGACCCAGCCAGGCGGCGCTGGGCTTGGGAGTTCTCACGAAAGTCTCCCGATCGACGGCGATGAGCCCGAAGGTGGGCCGGTAGCCCAGTGCCCACTCGAAGTTGTCCAGCGCGCTCCAGTACGTGTAGCCGCGGATGTCGATGCCGTCGTCGAGGCAGCTGCGCACACCGCGCAGCGCCCGGCGCACGTAGTCGACGCGCTGCTCGTCGTCGGACGTGCCGATGCCGTTCTCGGTGACGAGCACGGGGACGCCGCCCGTCTTCTCGGTGGCGTAGCGGATGGTCGCTTCCAACGCTTCCGGCCACACCTCGTAACCCATCTGGGTGGTGGGCGTGTCGCCCTCCGGGCCCATCGTGCCGTCGGGCCCGACCCGCGTGCGCGAGTACGTCTGCACCCCGATGAAGTCGTCGCCCTGCGCCGCCTCCAGGTAGACGTCTTCCATGTTGAGACGGATGCGGTCGCGGCGCGACTCGCCGCCGTCGACGGCCTGCCAGTCGCTCATGGCCAACGTCAGGCCGATGTTCTGCGTGCCCGGACCGGACCGGATGGCGTGCACGGCCTTGTGGTGGGCGTCGATGAGGATGTCGTTGACGGCGCGGCGCAACGCGCTGTCGCGCCGACCGGGCGGGAACACGCCGGCCAGGTAGCCCATGGTGGCCACGATGTTCGGTTCGTTGAACGTGCACGCCCATTGGGTGAGATCGCCCAACGCGCCCGTGACGCGCTCGGCGTAGCGCGCGAACAGGTCGGCGGTGCTCGGCTCCTCCCAGCCGCCGTGGTTGGTCACCCACCGAGGCGTCGTGAAGTGGTGGTAGGTGACGATGGGCTGGATGCCGTTGTCGAGGCACTCGGCGCACACGCGGCGGTAGTGGTCGAGGGCGGCGGGCGACCACTCGTTGCGTTTTGGTTCGACGCGGCTCCCCTCCACCGAGAAGCGGTAGGTGTTGAAGCCGAGGTCGGCCAGCAGCTTGATGTCCTCGGGGTAGCGGTGCCAATGGTCGACGGTGTCACCGCTCGGCTCCACGCACGGTGACGTCGGGTCGTGCTCCCACATCCACCAGTCGTTGTTCCAGTTGCCGCCCTCCACCTGGTGGGCGGCGGTGGCGGTTCCCCACAGGAACCCGTCAGGAAACGAGATGGCCATGGCCGGACACTACCGACCGCCGCGCACGCGAGACTCTGCCGATGCCGCAGGAGGGTCTCGACGAACTGGTGAAGCTGCTCGACCTCGAGGTGATCGAGGTCAACATCTTCCGCGGCCAGAGCCCGGACGAGAACCGCCAGCGCGTGTTCGGCGGCCAGGTGGCGGGCCAGGCCCTCGTGGCCGCCGGGCGCACCGTGCAGCACGGCAGCGTGCACTCGCTGCACGCGTACTTCCTGCGACCCGGCGACCCGACGGTGCCGATCGTCTACGAGGTCGACCGCATCCGTGACGGCCGCTCGTTCACCACCCGCCGCGTCGTCGCCGTGCAGCACGGCCGGCCGATCTTCAACCTGTCGGCGTCGTTCCACGTGCACGAGGAGGGCCTGTCACACCAGCGCCCGATACCCGAGAACGTCCCCGAACCCGAGGGACTGCCGCCCTATGACTGGGGCCGGGGCATCGACCTGCGCTACGTGCCGCCCGCCGGCAAGGGCATTCCCCGCCAGCGGCTGTGGATGCGTGCCGACGGCAAGCTGCCCGACGACCCGCTGCTGCACGTGTGCATCGTGGCCTACGCGTCGGACATGAGCTTGCTCGACTCGATCATGCTGGCCCACGACATCACGTGGGACGATCCGCGCATCATGGTCGCCAGCCTCGACCATGCAATGTGGTTCCACCGGCCGTTCCGGGCCGACGAGTGGTTGCTCTACGACCAGGAGAGCTCGTCGTCGTCGGGCGGACGGGGCCTGGGTGAAGGCCATATCTTCCGGCGGGATGGCACGCTCGTGGTGTCCGTCGTGCAGGAGGGCCTCGTACGCCTCGTCGACCCAAGTCACCGCTGAGCCCGACGACCGCGT
>JAFATL010000446.1 GCA_019243975.1 Actinomycetota bacterium
GCCCCCACCGATCGGCAGCCAGGCGGGCGACCACGTCGACCACCTTTTCCATCGGCGCGTCGACGCCTTCACCGGCCATCGACGTGACCGCCTTGTCGCGGATCCCGCACGGCACGATGTGTTCGAAGAACCGCATGTCGGGGTCGACGTTCAGCGCGAACCCGTGCATGCTGCGGCCGCGCGTCACCCGTACCCCGATGGCGCAGATCTTGCGGTCGCCCACCCACACGCCCGGGTAATCGGGCAGCCGCCCGGCGCCCGGCAGGCCGAGCTCCTCCAGCGCGTCGATGACCAGCTGCTCGACGCCATGGACATAGTTCGGCACCGCGTCGGGGCCCATCGGCACGGTGAGGATCGGGTAGCCCACCAGCTGGCCGGGCCCGTGGTAGGTGACGTCGCCGCCCCGATCGGTCTCGATCAGTTCGGCGCCGACGGACACGGGGTCGACGAGCACGTGCTCGCGCTTGGCCCGCACGCCGAGCGTGTACACGTGTGGGTGCTCGAGGAGCAGGAGGTGGTCGTCACCCGACCGCTCCCACATCCCGTGCTGGACGGCGTGCGCGTCGCGGTAGTGCACCCGCCCGAGCCACCTGACCCGGAGGGGCATCAGAGCTCCTGCGACCAGTCGCGGGTCTCGAGGATCTGGCCCACCTCGTGGAGGAAGGCGGCCGCGTAGGCACCGTCGTAGGCGCGGTGGTCGAACGACAGCGCGAGGTTGCCGACGGGATGGACGGCGATGGCGTAGCTGCCGTCGTCCTGCTCGACCGCCACTGGCCGCATCTTCACGCCGTCGGTCGACAGGATCGCCACCTGAGGCTGGTTGATCACCGGGTAGGTGAGCAGCGTTCCGAAGGGACCGGGGTTGGTGATGGTGATCGTGCCGCCGGCGATGTCGTCGGCGCCCAGCTTCTTCGACCGGGCCCGCTGGGCCAGGTCGGCCATCTCCCGGGCCAGGGCGCGCAGCCGCTTGTTGTCGGCGTCGTGCACGACGGGGACGATGAGGCCCTCGAGGTTGAGGTCGACGGCGATGCCGAGGTTGACGTAGTGGTGCACGACCAGCTCGTCGTTGCCGACCGACGCATTGACGTGCGGGTACTCGCGGATGGCGTCGATGATCGCCCGGGCGATGAACGGCAGGTACGTGAGGCTCACGCCCTCCTCGGCCTTGAAACGATCTTTCTCGGCCTTGCGCACCGCGTCGACGGCGGCGAAGTCGACCTCGATCGACACCAGGGTGTGGGCGGCGGTGGCGATCGACCGCACCATGTGCTCGGCCGTGCGCTTGCGGATGTTGGAGAACGGAATCGTCTCGTCGCGCTCGCCCGCCCGCACGGCCGGCTCGGCCGGGCGACTGGGGGCGGCAGCCGCGGGCTCCGCCGCGGGCGCGCTCGACGGCGGGCGCGCCGCGCCTCCCTGCTGGCCCTTGTCGATGACCGCCAGCACGTCGGCGCGCGTGATGCGGCCACCCGCACCTGTGCCCGTGATCGTGTCGGGGTCGAGATCGTGTTCGGCCAGCAGCTTGCGCACGACCGGCGACAGCACCTTCCCTCCGCCGGCGCCACCACCCGCGGGCTTCGACGGCGGGCGGTCGTCGGCCGGGCGCGTGCCCGCCGACGGCTGCGGCGCCGCCTGCTTGGCCTTCGGCTCCGGTTCGGGCTCGGGTTCGGCCGCGTCGTCGGAGGCGGACTCGTCGGCGGTCTCGCCGTCCTCGACCGTGTCGTCCTTCTGTTCCTCCGCCTTGGGCTCGGGCTCCTCCGCCGGTTCCTCCTCGGCGGCTGCCTCGGCCGCCTCCTCGGCGGGCGCTTCGGCCTTGTCCGCAGCGGCAGGCGCACCGCCGCCGTTGCCAGAGACGGGCTCGCTGCTGATGACGGCGAGCTTGGCACCCACGTCGACCGTCTCGCCCTCGGGCACGAGGATCTCGGCCAGGTAGCCGGACGCCGGCGAGGGCACTTCGGAGTCGACCTTGTCGGTCGACACCTCGAAGAGGACCTCGTCCTCCTTGACCTCGTCGCCGACTGCTTTCATCCACTTGGTGATCGTTCCCTCGGTGACGGTCTCACCGAGCTGCGGCATGGTGATGTCGGCCATCAGCCGTGCAACCCCCTTCCGGTGAGCGACATGACGGTCTCACCGAACGTCTCGGACAGCGTCGGGTGCGGCTGGATGAAGTGGGCGATCTCCTCCGGCACTGCCTCCCAGTTGACGGCGAGGTAGCCCGGGCCAAGTTGCTCCGTGACCCACGGCCCCACCATGTGCACCCCGAGGATGCGGCCGGCTTTGCCGTCCGGCAGCTTCTCGGCGATGACCTTCACCAGCCCCTCGGACTCACCGATGATCAGCGCCCGCCCGTCGCCGGCGAAGCGGTGCTTGGCGACGACCACTTCGAACCCCGCCTCCTTGGCCGCCTCCTCCGAGTAACCGGCGAACGCCACCTCGGGGTAGCAGTAGATGCACCACGGGACCTTGCCGTAGTCGACGGGGACGTTGGGCTCGCCGAGGATGTCCTTGATGACCACCACGGCCTCGGCGAAACCGACGTGCGCCAGCTGGGGCGTGGCCACGAGGTCGCCCACCGCGTACACACCCTCTTCGGTGGTGTGCATGAACTCGTCGACGATCACGAAGCCGCGATCGTCGACCTCGACCGACGTGCCCGGCAGCACGAGGCCGTCGGACAGCGGCTTGCGCCCGACCGACACCACCACCGCGTCGACGGTGATCTGCTCGCCCTCGCCGTAGCTGACCGTCGTGCCGCCGTCGCCGTTGGGCGTGTGGCCAGTGACGGCGACGCCGGTGTGCACGTCGATGCCGCGCTTCTTGAACGAGCGCGCCACCACGTCGACCACGTCCTTGTCGCAGCCCGGCAGCATCTTCGGTAGCGCTTCGAGCACGGTGACCTGGGTGCCGAGGTCGCTCATCGTCGACGCGAACTCGCACCCGATGGCGCCGCCGCCGATGACCACGGCCGAGCCGGGCAGCTTGTCGAGCGACAGGAACTCGTCGGAGGTGAACACGATCTTGCCGTCGGGCTCGAACCCCGGCAGCGTGCGCGGCACCGAGCCGCTGGCCAGGACGATGTTGCGACCCTTGAGCTCGGTGCCGTCGTCGACCTTCACGACCTTGCCGGGCGCCAGCTGGCCGGTGCCGATGACGGTCGTGATCTTGCGCTGCTTCATGAGCCCCTGCAGGCCCTTCCACAGCTGGTCGACCACCTTCTGTTTGCGCGCCTGGCTCACCGAGAAGTCGATGCCGGGCTGTTCGGACAGGACGCCGAACTCCTTGGCGCCGGCCACGGTGCGGAACACGGCCGCCGTTTCGAGGAACTCCTTGGCCGGGATGCAGCCCCGGTGGAGGCACGTGCCGCCCACCTTCTCCTTCTCGACGACGGCGACGCTCAGGCCGGCCGCCGCGCCGTACAAAGCGGCGGCGTACCCGCCGGGGCCTCCGCCGATCACCACCAGGTCGAACTGCTCGGCCGTAGCACTCACCTCCGAAGTCGGAAAACCAGACTAGTGAGCGGCCAGGAACACCTGGACAGCGAAGGCCACGAGGATGATGAGGCCGCACGCCAGTGCCAATCCGATGAGCACTCTGGTGGGCACGGTTATTCCGGATCCCGGGGCAGCGGACGTCGACCGGCGAACCCGTCTTCGGGCAGGTGCCAGAACGCCAGGTCGTCCTCGTCGAGGCGGTAACACAGCAGGTAGACGACACCGTCGGCGCCCCGGGCCGGGAAGTCGATGAGCCCGGCCACGGGGTCCCGCACCACGATGCTCTCGGCCTCGAGCTGGGCGAGCGCGGCGCCTGCGTCATCTCGGGTGTGGCCGTGCCCGTTGCCGCTGGCGCGGGACGCCACCAGGGCCGCGGCCTGCACGACCTCCACCAGGGCGCGCGCCTGGGGCAGGAAGGCGCGTGCTTCGGCGACGGTCCAGTACCTCACGCTCGGTAAACTATCGAGCGACAGCCGCAGGGGAGCTCGGCGAACGCCGGGCTGAGAGGCGGGCACGCGGCCCGCGACCCTCGACACCGGCCTGGTAATGCAGGCAGAGGGAGCGTGCACCATGGGTGACTCACTGAGGATCGCAGACCGGGAGTTCACGTCCCGCCTGCTGCTGGGCACCGGCAAGTTCCCGTCCAACGACTCGCTGCGCGACACGATCATCGCCAGCGGCACCGAGATCGTGACGGTCGCCCTGCGGCGCGTCGACCTCGAGGCCACCGACGACATCCTCGACGCCGTTCCCCTCGACCGGGTGCTGCTGCTCACCAACACCAGCGGCGCTGTCGACGCCGACGAGGCGATCCGCCTGGCCCGCCTGGCCCGGGCTGCCGGCCTGCCCGAGTGGATCAAGCTCGAGGTGACGCCCGACCCCCGCCACCTCCTGCCCGACCCGGTGGAGACCCTGCGGGCCGCCGAGGTGCTGTGCGCGGAGGGCTTCACGATCCTTCCCTACTGCAACGCCGACCCGGTGCTGTGCAAGCGGTTGGAGGAGGCGGGCTGCGCCACCGTGATGCCGCTCGGTTCCTGGATCGGGTCGAACCAGGGCCTGCGCACCAAGGCGGCGCTCGAGATCATCATCGAGCAGTCGTTCGTCCCCGTCGTCGTCGACGCCGGCATCGGCGCGCCCAGCCAGGCGGCGGAGGCCATGGAGATGGGCGCAGCCGCGGTCCTCGTCAACACCGCCATCGGCACGGCCGGTGACCCGCCCGCCATGGGCGCCGCCTTCCGCCAAGCGGTGGAGGCGGGACGGCGCGGTTACCTGGCCGGTCTGCCCGCGGTGCAGTCGAGCGCGCACGCGTCGTCACCGCTCACCGGCTTCCTGTCGACATGACGCTGTCGACCCCGGTCGTGCTGGAGTCGCGACCGGCGGGTGTGCCTGAGGGGACGGCGGCGGCCGACCTGCTGGCGACCGACCTGGACGCGCTGCGGGCCCGCGTCGACAACGCGACCGCCTCGGATGTCGAGCGGGCCCTGGTCGCGCCCCGCCGCACGCTGGCCGACTTCGCGGCGCTGCTGTCACCGGTCGCGGCGACGCGGCTCGAGGATCTGGCCCGGCGAGCGCACGACACGACCGTGCGCCGCTTCGGTCGCACCATCCACCTGTTCGCGCCGCTCTACCTGTCCAACGAGTGCGTCTCGACGTGCACGTACTGCGGGTTCTCGGCCGAGAACGAGATCGCACGCCGAACGTTGACGCCCGCGGAGGTGCTCGAGGAAGCCCGGGCGTTGACGGCGCGCGGGTTCCGGCACCTGCTGCTGGTCGCCGGTGAGCATGCCCGCATCGTGAGCAAGGACTACCTCGTCGAGTGCGTGCGCGTGCTCGCGCCGGAGGTGCCACAGCTGTCGATCGAGGTGCAGGTGTGGGACACCGACACCTATCGCCGCCTCGTCGATGCGGGCTGTGACGGCCTCGTCGTCTATCAGGAGACGTACGACCGCGATACGTACGCGGCCGCCCACCTCAAGGGCAAGAAGCGCAACTACGACTGGCGCCTCGCCGCCGTCGACCGGGGCGCCGAGGCGGGCATGCGCCGACTGGGCATCGCGGCCCTGCTCGGTCTGCACGAGGACTGGCGGGCTGACGCGTTGGCGGTCGCCGCCCATGCCCACGCTCTGGTCAAGCGGTGGTGGCGGAGCGAAGTGTCAGTGGCGCTCCCCCGCCTGCGGCCGGCGGCCGGCGGCTACGTGCCCGCCGACGTCGTGTCGGACGCCGAATTCGTGCAGCTGCTGTGCGCGCTGCGGCTCTTCTTGCCCGACGTCGGCGTCACCCTCTCGACGCGCGAGTCGCCCGAGCTGCGCGACGCCCTGCTGCGGCTCGGCGTCACCCACATGTCGGCGGGCTCCCACACCGAGCCCGGTGGCTACGCGGCCGAGAGCGACGCCGAGCCCCAGTTCGAGATCAGCGACACGCGTTCCCCCGACGAAGTCGTGCGCGTCCTTCGCGCCGCCGGCTACGACCCGGTGTGGAAGGACTGGCAGCGGTCCTAGCTCGCTAAGGTCGGCCCATGGACGACGGCGATCGGCGGTGGATCGAGTCGATGCCTACCGCGTATGAGCGCGGGCTGGTCGAGCCCGTGTTCATTCCGTTCGCCAAGGAGATCGCCCGGCGGGCGGCGGCGAGGCATCCGGCGCGCGTGCTCGAGCTGGCCGCCGGCACCGGGGCCCTCACGCGCGAGCTTGTCTCGACCCTGCACGGTGCGGCGCTCACGGCGACCGACCTGAGCGCCGAGATGGTCGACCTGGGTCGCGGCAACGCACCCGCCGCGACATGGCAGCCCGCCGACGCCATGGACCTCCCGTTCGAGGACAGCCGCTTCGATCTCGTCACCTGCGCGTTCGGGGTGATGTTCGTGCCCGACAAGCGGGCCTGCTTTGCCGAGGTCGCCCGCGTGCTCGACGCGCACGGCACGTTCCTCTTCGCGGTATGGGGCCGGCTCGACCAACACGGCTTCCAGGCCTGTGTGGTCGACGCGGTACACGAGGTGTTCCCTGACGATCCGCCCACCTTCCTGGAGACCGTGCCCCACGGCTACGCCGACACCGAGGTGATCCGCGCCGACCTGGATGCGGCCGGGTTCGACACCGTCGCGATCGAGACCGTCACCCTTCCTTTGGTCGCCGAAACCGCAGCCGACGTCGCCCTCGGGTACTGCCAGGGGACGCCGCTGCGGGCCCAGATCGAGGCGCGCGGATCGCTCGACGACACGACCAACGCCGTCGCCGCCGAGCTGGCCCGGCGCTTCGGCGGTCATCCCATCCGGACGTCGATGGCGGCGATCGTCGTGGAGGCGATGCCCCGCTAGCGGGGCACGGCCGCCGACGGGAGCTGCGACACCGTCTTGTAGGCGCCCTCGCGGATGCGGCCGATCTTCTTCTCGTTGGCCCGGGCCGCGTCGCTGTTGGTGCTTTCGGTGTCGGGCAGGCGGAACCCCGTGTACATCACACGCCGCTCAGCAGTGACGGGCGCCTGGCTCATGTGCAGCGTGCAGCTGAGGTGCACGGTGACGTCGCCCGTCTGCGTGGGCAGGTCGACCTGCGGCAGGTCGAGGCCACGGCGCACGAACGCAGGCTGGATCAGTGCGCGGTGCGATCCGGCAACCACGCGCAGCTGACCGGTGTCGGCGTCGGCGCCGGTGACGGAGATGCCGACCGTCAGCGAGCAGCATCGGTAGGAGTGGCGTCCCAGCGAGCAGTCCTTGTGCCAGGGCAGGTCGGAGATGCCCTCGACGATGCCGAGCGGCTTCACCAGCGCCTCGATCATGTTCCAGCCCGTCTGCAGCTCGCCGAAGCGGTGACCGTCGTCGGTGATGTTGGCGATGTCGAGGAAGCGGTCGTCGCCGAGCAGCGCGCTGGTCGTGGGCGAGTGCTCGTGGAAGTACTCCATGCGCACCAGGCGGTTCTCGCCGCTCGCCGTCTTGGCCCACCACGACCGCCCGTCGTCAGGCACGTACGACGGCATGGCCGCGTCCATGTCGGCGGAGATGGTGTTCATCTCGTCTTCGGTGAACAGCCCGCCGATGTGGAGGAAGCCGGCCTCGGCGAGGAAGTGGCTCATGTCGTCGCGGTCGTCGTCGGGCTTGAACGTGTGGTCGAGCGCCAGCGGCTCGCCGCGCCCGTCACGGAAGTCGATCGACCCGCTCGTGTGCACCGGCCGTTGGTCGATCAGCGACCGCAGCACCACCCACCAGTCGAGGAAGTCGTCGAGGCGCCCTTTCGGCATGTCGAGGTCGCCCCCGGTGAAGAACCCCATCGGCGTGCGCACGTCGTGCACCAGATCGGTGAGCTCCTCGCCGTCGAGAATGGCGACGGCGGCCGCGCCGTCGGCACCGGGCGTCACCGACAGGACGTCGTCGACGAGCGAGAGCGTCCACGCGTGCCCGTCTACTTCGATGGCCAGCGGCTTGGGCGACAGCTCGTGCGCCCCCGGCACGGCCAGATCGGCGTGGGCGTCGATCAGCGCCGGCAGCTCGTGTTCGAAGAACTCCGCCGGGTCGACCGGCGTGATGCCGGCGTCAGTGCGGGTGCGGAAGTCGACCGAGGCCATGCGCCCTTCCCTTCAGCGAACTGTCAGTCAAAACGCGGGCCATAGCCCGCGTTTTGACTGACACTACGCGAGGTGGGGCCGGACTAGCTGGCCCGGCGGAGCGAGCGGGCCCGGGCGGCGGGGACGGGCTGCGGAGCCGGGATGGCGGCCACGTCGTCCGACACGACGAGCGGCTCGAGGCGGCGGGCGACCGCGCGCACGGCGGGGGTCGACCAGCGCGTCCGCGGGTGCATGGCCGTGTGCAGCCACGCCGGCCACTGGTCCTGGCGGTGTACGGCCCACAGCACGCCGCCGACGACGACGAACAGGCCGGCGCCGAAGGCAGCCGACCCCAACGCTTCAGCGAGCATGGCGCCGGTCTTGTCGGGCGAGCCGAAGGTCATGAACCCGAAGGCAACGCCCCACCAGGCGCCGGCCATGCCCAGTCCGACGAACAGCGGACCCCGGGCGGGGGTGGACGCGACCAGCCAGGCGATGCCGAGCATCAGCGAGGCGCAGAAGATCACGCCGACAAAGCCAAGTCCTGCCACCGGTGCACTCCCTCCGTCGTGCCCCCTCTGTACCCCCCTATCGGCGCGGGAAACAGAGGGATGAGTGTGCCAGGTCTTGCCGTTGGATTCTCAGCGGCCGAAGCGGGCCCGAACCAGGTCGGGAAGGGCGGCCGCGCCCGATTTGGGGGCGAACCGGTCGGACGCCTCGGTGAGGCGGGCGTCGTCCTCGTCGGTGAGGTCGAGGTCGGCGGCCGCCGCGTTCGACTCCAGCTGCGAGACCTTGCTGGCGCCCGGGATGGCCACCACGTTGGGCCGGCGGATCACCCACGCCAGCGCCACCTGGGCGGGCGAGGCGCCGTGGGCCTTGGCGATGTCGCGCAAGGCGTCGAGCATCGGCATGGCCTTGTCGATGTTCTCCTTGAGGAACAGCGCGTTGCTCGACCGCACCCCGCCGGGCGTGTTGGTGCCGTCGTAGCGCGCCGAGAGCAACCCTTGGGCCAGCGGGCTGTAGGCGATGACGATGCGGTCGTTGGCCTGGGCCCAGGGGATGAGGTCACGGTCGGGCTTGCGCACGGCCAGGCTGTACTGCACCTGGTTGCTGAGCACCGGCCCGCCGAACTCGCGCTCGGACCGCTGCCACTTGTCGAGCGGGAAGTTGCTCACGCCGACGTGGCGCACGACGCCGGCGTCGACGAGTCGCCGCATCCCTTGCATCGTCGTGCTGGTCGGGATGACCGGGTTGGGCCAGTGCACTTGATAGAGGTCGATCTGGTCGACACCCAGGCGCGCCGCGCTCCGCCGCCCCCGCTGCTCGACGATCGGCGCCACCGGCATGATGGGGAACACCTTGGTCGCGAGGAACGCCTCGTCGCGCCGGCCGGCGATGGCGCGGCCGACGATGCGCTCGGACTTGCCGAAGGCATAGATCTCAGCCGTGTCGATGAGGTTGATGCCGAGATCGACGGCGCGCTGGGTGATGGCCACCGCTTCCTTCTCGGCGTACTCGTTGCCGTAGTTCCACTCACGGGAGCCGAACTGCCACGTGCCCAACCCGATGGCGGAGAGGCGGACGCCGCCGACCTCGACGTACTTCATTTGGGGGGCATCCGCAGGCCACCGTCGAGCCGGATGGTCTCGCCGTTGAGGTAGGGGTTCTCGACGATCGACGCGACCAGGGCCGCGTACTCCTCGGGGTTGCCGAGCCGCTTGGGGAACAGCACGCCCGCGCCGAGCGCCTGGCGCTGGTCTTCGGGCAGCAGGCCGAGCAGCGGCGTGTCCATGAGACCGGGAGCGATGGTGCACACGCGGATGCCGACGGGGGCAAGGTCGCGTGCAGCGGGAAGGGTGAGGCCGACGATGCCGCCCTTCGACGCCGAGTACGCGATCTGGCCGATCTGGCCGTCGAACGCCGCCACCGACGCGGTGTTGACGATCGCCCCTCGCTCGCCGTTCTCGAGCGCATCGGTCTTCGACATCGCCGACGCGGCCAGGCGGATCACGTTGAACGTGCCGACCAGGTTGACGTTGACCACGAACTTGAACACGTCGAAGTCATGGGGCGAGCCGTCGCGGTTGATGGTGCGCATGGCTGCACCGAGGCCGGCGCAGTTGACGGCGATGCGCAGCGGAGCGGTCTCGCCCGCTAGTGCCACCGCTTGGGTGACCTGGTCCGCGTCGGTGACGTCGGTCTCGACGAACTTGGCGCCGCCGCCCAGCTCCTTGGCCAAGGCTTCGCCCGTCTCGGCGTTCTTGTCGAGGATCGTCACCTCGGCGCCGCCCTGGGCCAGCCGGCGCGCCGTCGCCGCGCCCAGACCCGACGCCCCACCGGTCACCAGTGCCGCAACTCCTTGAATGTCCATGAAGTTGCACACTAGTGACGGTCAAGATGGACCGATGAAGGCGCCCGACGGCGAGGGACTGTGGTCACCCGCGTACCGATCGTTGACGGTCGGGCTCGTGCTCACGATCACGCTGGTGGCGTCGGAGGCACTGGCGGTCGCGACGATCCTGCCCGACGTGCGCGACGACCTCGGCGGCATCCGGCTCTACGGCTGGGTCTACAGCGCGTTCATGCTCAGCAGCCTGGTGGGCATCGTCGCCGCCGGCCGGGCCGCCGACCGCAAGGGACCGGCCGCGCCCTATGCCGTCGGGCTGGTGCTGTTCGCCGCCGGCCTGGTCGTGGGCGGCCTGGCACCGTCGATGCCCGTGCTCGTCGCCGGGCGCGCCCTGCAGGGCCTCGGCGCGGGCGCCGTCCCGGCCGTCGCCTACGTCGCCATCGGCCGCAGCCTTCCCCCGTCGTTGCAGCCGCGGATGTTCGCGGTGTTGTCGACGGCGTGGGTCGTGCCGGGACTGGCGGGCCCGGCGTTGAGCGCGTTCGTCGCCCACCAGTTCGGATGGCGGTGGGTGTTCCTCGGCCTCATCCCGCTCGTGGCCGTGTCGGGCCCGATCGGCCTGCCTGCCTTGGTGCGGCTGGGCGCGCCGGCGCCTTCGGCCGATGGTGAGGCGGCGGAACCAGCGCAGCCCCACAGCTTGGTCGACGCCTTCCGCGTGGCCGTCGGAGCGGGGCTCGCGCTGGGCGGGCTCACGGCCTACAACGCCATCGCCACGCCGGTGCTGGTTGCCGCCGGTCTCGTCGTCGGCGTGCCGAGCCTGCGCCGGCTCGTCCCGTCAGGAACGTTGCGGGGCCGGCCCGGGCTGCCCGCAACCATCCTCGCCCGCGGGCTGCTCACGTTCGCGTTCTTCGGCGCCGACGGCTACGTGTCGTTCGTCGGCAAGGAGGTTCGCCACCACAGCACCGTGCTCGGTGGCATCGCCTTGACGGCTGCGACGCTCACGTGGACTGCGGGGTCGTGGTTGCAGGCGGCGGTGGCGGTACGCGTCGAGGGCCGCCGACTGGTGCGCATGGGTGTCGCCCTCATCCTCGTCGGCATCGCGTGCATCGCGGTGACGCTGCGCCACGACGTCCCCGCCGGCCTGCTGGTGGTGGCGTGGTCGATCGGTGGACTCGGGATGGGCTTGTGCTACGCGCCCATCACCTTGCTGGTGCTGCGCGCCGCACCGGCCGGGGGCGAGGGCGCCGCCACCGCGTCGCTCAACCTGTTCGACACGCTCGGCATCGCCCTGGGTACCGGCGTCGGCGGCGCGGCGGTGGCGGCAGCCCAGAGCGCCCACCGTCCGGCCGCCGAGGGCGTGGCCGCCCTGTTGGTGTGCACAGCCGTCACCGGCGTCGGGTGCCTGGCCATGAGCCGGCGAATGCCCGGCGACTCGCTGGCGGAGTCCACGCCGCTCCCCCAGCCCATCGCGCCGTAGCGGGAGTACCGTCGGTCGTAGCGAGCGAACGGAGGCGTCATGACCGACTCGACATGGCTGGACGCGCACGAGCAGGCGGAGCTGGTGCGGAGCGGTCAGGCGTCGCCGGCCGAGCTCGTCGACGCGGCCATCGATCGCATCGAACGCGTGAACCCCGAGCTGAACGCGGTCATCCACCCGCGGTTCGACAAAGCGCGCGCGGAGGCCGCGGGGCAGCTGCCGGACGGCCCGTTCCGCGGCGTGCCGCTGCTGCTCAAGGACCTGGGCGCCATGTCGGAGGGCGACCCGTACCACTGCGGCGCCAAGTTCCTGAAGGAGCTCGGCTACACGGCCGACCACGACACGTCGTACGTGACGCGTTTTCGCCAGGCCGGCTTCGTGATCGTCGGGCGCACCAACGTGCCCGAGTTCGGTTCCACCGTCACCACCGAGCCGCTCGCGTACGGCGCCTGCCACAACCCGTGGAACCTCGACTACTCGACCGGCGGGTCGTCTGGTGGCTCGGGCGCGGCCGTGGCCGCCGGGCTCACTGCCGTCGCCCACGGAAACGACGGCGGCGGCTCGATCCGCATCCCTGCGTGCCAGAACGGCATCGTCGGCCTCAAGCCGACGCGCGCGCGTGTGAGCCAGGCGCCCGACGTGGGCGAGGCGTGGATGGGCGGGACGATCGACGGCGTGTTGACGCGCACGGTCCGCGACACCGCCGCCGCGCTCGACTGCATCTCCGGCGGCGAACCCGGCGATCCCTATCCCGCCCCGGCGTTGGCGCGGCCGCTGGCCCAAGAAGTCGGCGTCGACCCCGGGTCGCTCCGCATCGGTCTGCTCGACCACCCGTTGATGCCGGGCATCGAGGGCAACGCCGAGTGTGCTGCCGCCGTGCAGGCCACCGGCAAGCTGCTCGAGTCGCTCGGCCACAAGGTCGAGGTGAGCCACCCCGAGGCGTTCGCCGACGGTGAGTTCCAGGGCCACTTCGTCAACATCGTGTCGGTGGCGGGCGCCACCGACCTCGACAGCTGGGGCCGCAAGATCGGCCGGCCCGTCACCGCCGACGACATCGAGCCGGGCAACTGGCTGTTCGCCGAGATCGGCCGCTCGCTCACGGCGCCGATGTACGTGGCGTCGGTCGAGTGGATGCACGACTACCAGCGCCGCATGGCGGCGTGGTGGGCGACCGACGGGTTCGACGTGCTTGTCACACCCGTGCTCAATGGTCCACCTCCGCCGCTCGGCTACCTGAGCGATCCGGAGGAGGGCCTCAACCGCGTCATCGCCTACCTGCAGTACACCGCGCAGTTC
>JAFATL010000468.1 GCA_019243975.1 Actinomycetota bacterium
ACTATAGCGGGGTTTGGGGCCGCGTGATAACGTCATTCTCAAATCCGAACAGCATGCTTTCCAGGGAGGCTGCAACGTGGCCGGCAAGCACGACTTCCTGATCTTCGACGCCGACAACCACCTCTACGAGACGGAGGACGCGTTCACCAAGTTCCTGCCCGATGCCTACAAGGGCGTCGTCGACTACGTCGACGTGCGGGGGCGCAAGAAGATCGTCATCCGGGGCCAGATCAGCCAGTACATCCCCAACCCGACCTTCGAGGTGGTGGCGCGCCCCGGGGCCATGGAGGAGTACTACCGGGTCGGCAACCCCGATGGAAAGGACCGGCGCGCCATCTTCGGTGAGCCCATGAAGGCGATCCCGGCGTTCCGCGAGCCCGGGGCGCGGCTCGAGCTCATGGACGAGCAGGGCATCGACCACACGTTGATGTTCCCCACGCTGGCCAGCCTGCTCGAGGAGCGCATGCGCGACGACCCCGAGCTCATCCACGTCGTGATCCACGCCCTCAACGAGTGGATCTACGAGACGTGGCGCTTCGACTACGAGGGCCGCATCTTCACCACGCCGGTGATCTCCCTGCCGATCGTCGAGAAGGCCATCGAGGAGCTGGAGTGGGTCGTCGAGCGAGGCGCCAAGGCGGTGCTGATCCGCCCCGCTCCCGTGCCCGGCTTCCGGGGCTCGCGCTCGTTCGGGCTTCCCGAGTTCGACCCGTTCTGGGAGAAGGTCGTCGAGCACGACGTCGTCGTCGGCATGCACTCGTCCGACAGCGGCTACGAGCGCTACGCCAACGACTGGATGGGCAACAACAGCGAGATGCTGCCGTTCAAGCCCGAAGCGTTCCGCATGCTGTCGGCGTGGCGGCCGATCGAAGACTCGGTGTCGGCGCTGGTGTGCCACGGCGCCCTGTCGCGCTTCCCGGAGCTGAAGGTGGCGGTGATCGAGAACGGCAGCACCTGGGTGGAGCCGCTGCTGCGCAACATGGCCGACCTGTGGAAGAAGATGCCGCAGGACTTCGCCGAGAACCCTGTCGACGTCGTCAAGCGCAACATCTACATCAGCCCGTTCTGGGAGGAGGACCTCCTCGCTCTGGGTGAGCTCATCGGTGTCGACCACGTGCTGTTCGGATCCGACTACCCGCACCCCGAAGGCTTGGCCGATCCCGTCAGCTACCTGGAGGCGTTGCAGGGTGCGCCCGAGGAGGACGTGCGCAAGATCATGGGCGGCAATCTGGCCCGGCTCATGAACGTCGCCGCACCAGTGTCCGCTTAGCTACTCGGGTGACGCCGCACCCGCGCACCACCACCTGGCACGCCGAGCACACGCCCGACGCGCCCGCCATCGTGATGGCGACGACGGGTGAAACCGTCACGTTCGCCGAGCTGGAGGATCGCTCCCGCCGCTTCGCCGCCGCGCTGCGCGCCCGTGGTCTCAACGGCGGCGATCACGTCGCCATCCTCATGGAGAACAACCGGCCCTACCTCGAGGTGGCGTGGGCGGCCCAGCGGTCGGGGCTGTATTACACGGCGATCAACAGCCACCTCACCCCCGCCGAGGTGCAGTACATCCTCGACGACAGCGGGGCCACCGCCCTTGTCTCGTCGCCGGCGATGGCAGAGATCGTGGCGGGCCTCGACCTGTCGCATGTTCCCGTGAAGGTGTCGGCCATGGGCGACCTGCCCGGGTTCGAACGCTACGGCGACGTCTTGCACGACGCCGTCCCCGGCCCGTTGGAAGAGGAGGCCGAGGGACGGGAGATGCTCTACTCGTCCGGCACCACCGGACGACCCAAGGGTGTGCGCAAGGCGCTGCCCGGCACGGCGTTCGGCGACCCCGGGTGCGCGCCGGTGCAGATCGCTGAGGGCATCAGCGCCTTCGGCGGCAGGGCCGGCTCGGTGTACCTGTCGCCGGCGCCGCTCTATCACGCCGCCCCGATCGTGTACTCGATGTCGATGCAGCGGCTGGGCGCGACGGTCGTGGTGATGGAGAAGTTCGACCCGCGTCACTGCCTCGAGTTGATCCAGCGCTTCCGCGTGACGCATGCGCAGTTCGTGCCGACGATGTTCGTGCGCATGCTCCACCTGCCGCCCGAGGAGCGGGCCGGCTACGACCTGTCCAGCCTGCTGATGGCGGTACATGCGGCGGCGCCCTGTCCCATCCCGGTGAAGCGCCAGATGATCGACTGGTGGGGGCCGATCATCCACGAGTACTACTCGGGCACCGAAGACATCGGCTCGACGTTCATCACGTCGCAGGAGTGGCTGGCCCACCCGGGCTCGGTCGGCAAGCCGGCGGGGGAGTGTTACATCGTCGGCGGCGACGGCGAGGTGCTGCCGGCGGGCCAGGCCGGCGTCGTGTACTT
>JAFATL010000474.1 GCA_019243975.1 Actinomycetota bacterium
CGGGCCAGCCGGCCCGCGCAGAACGCCTGCACGTCCGACTCGGTGATCGACGAGCCCGCGTCGGGGACCACGAAGGCCTTCACCGCTTCCCCCGTGTGCGGGTGGGCGACCCCGACCACTGCGGCCTCGGCGATGTCGGGGTGGTCGAGCAGCGTGTCCTCCACCTCGGCCGGGAAGACGTTGAAGCCCGACACGATGATGAGGTCCTTGGCCCGGTCGACGATCGTGAGGAAACCGTCGTCGTCGGCCACAGCCACGTCACCGGTGCGCAACCATCCGTCCGGCGTCAGCGCGCGCGCCGTCGCCTCGTCGTTCTCCCAGTAGCCCTTGAAGACGTTGGGCCCGTGCACCCAGATCTCGCCGCTGTCGCCGACCAACGCGTCCTCGCCTTCGTCGTCGACCAGTCGCACGTCGACGCCGGGCAGCGGTACGCCGATCGAGTGCGGGCGGGGTGCGCCGTCGAACACCGACGACGTCACCACCGGCGACGCCTCGGTGAGCCCGTACCCCTGGCGCAACGTGACGCCGAAGCGGGTCTCGAAGGCGATGCGCGTCTCCTCGCTGAGCGGCGCCGCCCCCGTGAGGGCGAGGCGCACGCCCGACAGGGCGCTTGGGTTGGCGTTGGCCAGGCGGGCCCACGCCGCGTACATCGGGGGCGCGCCCGCCACCACGGTGACGCCGTTGGCGGCGATGGCCGCGAGGGAGCCGGCCGGGTCGAAGCGGTCGAGCATCACCACCGAGGCGCCGGTGTAGAGGCTGAGCCCGAGCACCACGTTGAGACCGAAGATGTGGAACAGCGGGAGCACGCCGAGCGTCACGTCGCTGGCACCCACCTCGCGGCCGGGATGGCGCTGGATCTGCTCGAGATTGGCGCGCAGGTTGCCGTGGGTGAGCATGGCCGCCTTGGGCGAGCCGCCGGTGCCGGCCGTGAAGATCAGCACAGCGAGGTCGTCGTCGGCCCGCTCAACGGCTTCTGCCTCCTCGCCGCCGGTCAGGCTCGCCGGCGTCACCGCGTTCTCGACCGCCGCGCCGTCGGCAACCGACAGCCGCGCCCCGATGGCGCCGACCTCCTCGGCCAGCTCGGGTGCCGGGCTGGTGGGGTTGAGGGGGACGGCGATGGCGCCCACCCCCAACACGGCCAGGTAGACGGCGGCGAAGTCGAGGCCGTTGGGGAGCACCAGGGCCACCCGGTCACCCGACTGCACCTCTTGGCGCACCAGACCCCCGCGCAGCTGGGCCACCCGGGCCCGCAGCTCGGCGTAGGTGGTCTTGGTCTCGCCTTCCACGATCGCCACCGCGTCGTCGGGATGCCCCTCGACGATCGTGGCCAAATTGCTCATCCGATGAATGCTCCCTGCTCCCTCAAGCTCGCCTGTACGTGGTCGGCGCCGCCCTCTTCCCGTAAGTCCAGCACGGCGGCGGTGCCGGCCGCCTGTCCGAGAACGAGCGAGGGGGCCATGACCCGCGTCGAGGCGAGGGCGTCGTGGTCGGCGGAGATGCACCGGCCCGCCACCCACAGGTTGGGGAGGCCCCTGGGGCGCAGGCTGCGCAGGGGCACCTGGTAGTACGCCCCGGCCGGCAGGTTGACGTACTCGGTCGAGCGGCCTTCCACGTGGTACTCCTGCGGCCACGCCCCGGCGGCCACCGCGTCGGGGAAGTGGGCGGCGCCGGCCACGTCGGCGCCGGTGAGGACGTAGTCGCCGACGATGCGGCGGCTCTCGCGCACGCCCAGGGTGGGCGCGGTGTCGGCGAGGAACGCGCCGCTGAAGCCCGGCACCTGGTCGATGAGAAAGGCGGCGGCCTCTTCCGCCAGACGACGTCCCTCGAGCTCGCCCCACGTCGCCTGCTCGAGATCGGTGACGTCGATGGGCGAGCCGTCGCGGGCGCGCACGCGCGTCATGGCGCCGATGTACTCGCCGGGCCGGAACGTGGGCAGGACCGCACCGCCGTCGCGCGACAGGTGGGCGCCGTGCTCGGCAATGGCCGTTGCCAGCGCGCCGATGCCTTCGCTCAGCACCACCCCGTCGTCGGCGTGCTCCAGCAGGAACTGCATCGACGCGTGCTGGCGATGACCAGCGGGCGCGATCTCCCATTCGCCGCCCGCGAACACGACGAGGTCCGCATCACCCGTTGCGTCGACGAACGCGCGCGCCCGCACAGCTTGGGGCCCGCGCTTGGTGGCGAGGATCACTGCGTCCATGCGGCCGTCGCGTACGACCACGTCGGACACCAGCGCATGCAACAGGAGATGCACGTTCGGCTCGGCCATGACGAGGTGGTCGAACAGCCGCTTGGCGGCCCAGGGCACGTACAGCAGTACCGCCGTGCCCTTGAACGGCATGGGCCCGACGGCGGCGTGGCGCGCCTTGAGGGCCTCGGCCACCTCCTCGGCGATCCCGCGCGTCACGTAATCGAACGAACCGCCCGCGTCGACATAGAGGCCGCAGATGGTGCCGACCGACGCGGCCGTGAAGTTGCCACCCAGAAACCCGTGGCGCTCGAGCAGGCACACGCGCGCGCCGAGACGCGCCGCGGCCAGGGCCGCGCCCAGCCCGGCCGGCCCACCGCCCGCGACGCAGACGTCGACGTCGGCGATGACCTCGGCGGCGCGAACAGGAACGTCGACGCGATCCGGCACAGTCCGTAACTACAGCACGTCATTTCCCTCAAGCCGACGGCTCGGGCGGCCGAATACTTCATCACCACGAAAAGGCAACGCCGGGGAAACCCGGACGACGCAAAGCCACGGGCCTACCGGAGGTTCTCCTCCCAAGGCAGCCGGGTAGCCGAATGGGGGCAGCCGCCCTCCGTGGGAAGCGAAAGCTTGATCGGAGGGATCATGCGAAGGATTGCTGCCGGGTTGGTCGTGATGTTCATGAGCGTGCTCGGCGTCGTGGCCCTGGGAGTCACGCCCGCCCACGCCGACACCATCGACTCGACTGCCGAGGCGCAGTTCGTCACCTTGATCAACGCGCTGCGCGCGTCGAAGGGTCTGGGGACTCTCACCGTCGACGCCAACCTCACCAGCGTCGCCCGCAACTGGTCGCAGCAGATGGCCAACGCCGGCACGATCTCGCACAACCCCAACTTCCCGAACCAGGTCACCAGCGACTGGCAGATGCTCGGCGAGAACGTGGGCCAGGGCTACTCCGTCCAGAGCCTGTTCGACGCCTTCGTCGCCAGCCCCCATCACTACGAGAACCTGGTCGAGCCGTCGTTCACCCGGGTCGGCGTGGGCGTGATCGTCACCGCTTCGGGTCAGATCTTCACGTCGCACCAGTTCATGTCGCTGCGCTCGGGCGGTGGCTCGGCGCCGGCTCCCGCCGCCACGACCACCAAGGCCACCACCCCGCGGGCCTCGACGCCCCGCACCACGGCGGCACCCCGCGTGACCACCCCGCGGCCCGCCACCACCTCGGCCCCGCGCCCCACCACCCCCACCACCGCCGCCCCGGCCCCTGCACCCGCACCGGCCGCCGCCAGCAACGCAGCCCCGCCCGCTCCCCCGGCGCGGTTCGTGCTGGCCCTGCAACAGCTCGAGAGCTTCGACCCCTCCAACTGAAGCTTTCGCATCGCGCGCACCGGCCGTTCCAACGACGCAGCGGCCGGTGCTGTGCGACCCCTCGGAGAACTGCCGGTCCCTCCGACCGGCAGTTCTTCGCGTCCGGCGTGGCCGCTAGTGCGAGGCGATCAGGAACTGATACAGGCCGGCGGTGAGGATGGCCACCAGCAGCAGGATGATCATGATCGTGGTGCCCGAACGCATGGCCCTAACTCTTAGCTCGGTTCGCTGAGGGTGACCGCATCGCCGGCGCGCAGGCCGAGGTCCTCGGACGCGGGCCGCACGTTGAGGGCGATGGACAGAAGGCCGTACGAGTCGACGACGAGACCGATCTCGCCGGGCTTGAGGTCGCCGTAGGTGGTCGCCCGTCGGGCCGTGCGCCGCTGCTCCCCCCACCGCAGCGAAACGCGCTCGCCCAGCTCGGCGATCTCCTCGGGGTCGACGTTGAGCTGCACGTTGCCGAAGTGGTCGACCCACAGCACCTCGGCGACCAGGCCGTCGGGTTCGTCGCGGGTGATCGGCAGCAGGCCCGGCAGCATCGTCACCGCATCGATCTGCTCCCCCAGCTCGAGGAGGTCGACGCCGTTGGCCAGGTGGGCGGCGGCGGGCGCGAACACGTCGCGCCCGGCGAACGTGGGACCGGGCGCTGGGAACTGGAACTCCTCATTGGTGAGCGACACGGCGCGACCGGCGCCACCCGTCATGGCGACCGCCGACGCCAGCAAGCCGTTGTCGGGACCGACGAACACACCGGCGCCGTCGCCCACTTCCACCGCCACGGCGCGACGGTCGGTGCCGACGCCCGGGTCGACGACAGCCAGCACGACGCCGGGCGCGAGGTACTGCACGGCCCGCACCAAGGCGAGGCCGCCGGCGCGCACGTCGTGGGGCGGGATGTGGTGGGTCACGTCGATGACCGTCACGTGCGGCGCGATGCCGCGGATGACGGACTTCACCACTCCTACGAACTCGTCGGCCGTCCCGTAGTCAGAGAGGAACGAGACGGTGTCGTACCGCGGCAGCTGCGATCAGCCCGCCTCGGTGTACCCGTCGGCGAGGTACTTGTCGACGTCGTCTTCGCGCAGCCGGTACGACTTCCCGACTCTCACGGCGGGGAGCTCCCCGCCGTGAATGAGCCGGTAGACGGTCATGTTGGAGACTCGCAACTGGTCGGCGACCTCGGCCACCGTCAGGAACCGAGCACGCGTGTTTTGTTGCTGCGCCAGTGGAATCACCCCTTCTCCGCTGGGGCGAATGTACGCCACCGTGACTCGTGTTGAAAAGGCGTGTGAAACGCCTCGCGTGTAATTACAACCCGAGCTGGCGGGATCTCTCGGTAGCGGCGGCGACTGCTTCGAGGAAGGCAGAACGCACGGCTTTGTCCTCCAGCACGCGCAGACCCGCAGCAGTGGTGCCTCCCGGGGAAGTCACCGCCGCACGCAGCGTTTCGGGACCGTCGCCCGACTCGGCCAGCATGCGGGCCGAGCCCACGAGGGTCTGGATGGCGAGGGTGGTGCTCACGTCGCGGGGCAGGCCGGCGAGCACGCCCGCGTCGATGAGGGCCTCGGCCACGAGGAAGACGTAGGCCGGGCCCGAGCCGGACAGGCCGGTGACGGCGTCGAGCAGCGGCTCCGACACGCGCACCACGGTGCCGACGGCGCCGAGGATCTCCTCGGCCCACGCCAGGTCGCTCTCGCCCGCACGCGAGCCCGCGGCCACGGCCGCCGCGCCGGCACCGACGAGGGCAGGCGTGTTCGGCATGGCCCGCACCACGGGCCCATCGCCCAGCCACTCCTCGAGGGCGCGCAGCGTGACGCCGGCCGCGATCGACAACACGCGCCCCGGCCCGGTGGCGCCCACCTGCCGGCACGCCGCCTCGACGTCGTTGGGCTTCACCGCGATCACGGCGCCGTCGGCCGCGACGGGCTCGGCCGCCACCTGCAGCCCGGCGTGGCCGGCCGCCAGCTCCTTGCGACGCGCTTCGACGGCCTCCACCACGACCACGTCGGACGCGGTTGCCCAGCCGGACGCCAGCAAACCGCCGACGAGCGCCTCGCCCATGCGACCGCCACCCATCACCACCAACTTGGGG
>JAFATL010000564.1 GCA_019243975.1 Actinomycetota bacterium
TCGAGTACATCGCGTCACGCGTGTTCGGCACGCGCGATCCCGCAGCCATGGAGCGCATCCGCCACGGCCACGCCGTGCTGGGCGCCTACACCAACGACGCCGGCGCCACCGTCATCACGTCGGGCTCGACCGACTGGGCCCACGGCCTCGCCGGCCGCGACCCCCACGTCGAACAGATCACCCGCAACGTGCTGACCCGATTGGGTTAGCTGTCGGCTTCCTTCTGGTCGTAGCCGATCTGGCGGCCGAGGTTTTCGGGGACGTAGTCCTCCGGGGCGGCGATCTCGACGATGGGGTCCTCGCAATTGTCGTACTCGAGGCGCAGGGCGACGGAAATCACGGCGTGCATCGTGTACATCATCGTGATGTAGGTGAACTCGAGGATCTGCTCGTCGGTCAGCTCGGCGCGCAGCGCGTCGAACACGGCGTCGTCGACCCGGCCGAAGCCCTGGACGAGCGCATCGGTGTACGCGAGGAGCGCCCGCTCCAACGGTGAGAACAGGTCGGAGACACTCCACGCCTTGAGCGCCTCGATCTTCTCCTCGGAGTAGCCGAGGGCGCGGCACGACTTGCAGTGCTGGGAGAACACGAACTGGCTGCCGACCAGCCAGCCGGCACGGGTCTGGCCCAGCTCGCGCAGCTTGGCGGAGATCTTCCGGTCGGGGCTGGCGTACAACGCGAAGCCGCGGGTGGCGTGTTCGAGGACGTCGGGCGAGTTGGCGAACACCGTCCACCAGTCGCCCGGCGTACCCGTTGCCGTCCCCGGTTCGGCGACCGGATCGCGGTCGCCGAACAGGCGCTTGTACATGGCGAGGACGATGGGCGCCTCGGCTTCGGCGCGCGGGATCTGCTTCAGACGAGGCATGGGGCGGACTGTATTCTGCGGATATGGCGACCAACGGCACGAACACCAACAGCGAGTTCGAGCTCCGGGGGTTCAACCACCTCGCCCTCGTCTGCAAGGACATGGCCGAGACCGTCGCCTGGTACGAAGACAAGCTCGGCATGAAGCTCGTGAAGACGCTCGAGCTACCGGGCGGCCGAGGCCAGCACTTCTTCCTCGACATGGGCAACGGCACCGACGGCGTCGCCTTCTTCTGGTTTCCCGAGGCGCCGGAGGGCGAGCGGGGGGTCACCCGCCAGAGTCGCGAAGGCGTCACCGCCCTCGGCACGATGAACCACGTCGCGTTCGACGTGCCGGTCGAGCAGTTCGACGCCTACCGCCAGAAGCTCATCGACAAAGGCGTGGAAGTCACGCCGATCATCAACCACTCCGACTCGCTGGCCGGCGGCCACAAGCCCGAGTACGACCCCGCCACCGACAACGGCGACGTGTTCATCCGCTCGATGTACTTCCGCGATCCCAACGGCATCACCCTGGAGTTCGCGTGCTGGACCCGCGCCCTCGACGAGCGCGACATCCAGCACGCTGCCCACAGCACCCGGGTCGACGCCTAAGCGGTAGTGACACCAGAAACGCGACCTCGAGGTCGCGTTTCTGGTGACAGTTCGCAGCTTTAGAAGATCTCGATGAGGCCGGCGGCGCCCTGGCCGCCGCCCACGCACATCGTCACGACGCCCCAGTGGGCGCCGCGGCGCTTGCCCTCTTGCAGGATGTGGCCCGTGCAGCGGGCGCCGGTCATGCCGAAGGGGTGGCCGATGGCGATGGACCCGCCGTTGACGTTGTACTTCTCGGGATCGATGCCGAGCTTGTCGCGGCTGTAGAGGCACTGGCTGGCAAACGCCTCGTTGAGCTCCCACAGGTCGATGTCGTCGACCTTGAGACCGTGGCGCTCGAGCAGCCGCGGCACCGCGAACACGGGGCCGATGCCCATCTCGTCCGGCTCGCAACCGGCCGTGGCGAAGCCCTTGAACGCACCCATCGGCTCGATGCCCCGGCGCGAGGCCTCCTCGTCCGACATCAGCACGACGGCGGCGCCGCCGTCGGACAGCTGGCTGGCGTTGCCGGCGGTGATGAACTTGCCCTCGCCCTTGACGGGCTGCAGCTTGGCCAGGCCCTCGAGCGTGGTGTCGGGCCGGTTGCACTCGTCGCGGTCGACGACGTAGTCGACGAGCGACTCTTCCTTCGTCTCCTTG
>JAFATL010000766.1 GCA_019243975.1 Actinomycetota bacterium
GCCCGGCGCGCTCGTCTCGGTGAGCTGCTCGTCGCCGCGGTTGCCGTAGTACCCGACCGCCGACCCGCTGACGAGCACGGGCTTGCTGTCGAGCGTGGCCAGGGTCTCGCTCAACAAACGGGTGCCCTTGACGCGGCTGTCGAGCACGGCCCGCTTGTGCTCCTCGGTCCAGCGGTGATCGCCGATGCCGACGCCCGCCAGGTGCACCACGGCGTCGACGCCTTCGAGGGCGGCCCGATCGATGGTTCCGCGCTCGGGATCCCACCGCGCCTCGCCCGGTCCGGGCGAGCTGCGCACCAGGCGGGTCACCGTGTGTCCGTTCTGCTGCAGGACCGGGATCAACGCCGAGCCGATGAGCCCGTGCGACCCAGTGACGAGCACCTTCATGGACCGACCCTACCGACCTCAGTCGACCGTTCGACAACCCGGCGCACGAGCGCGGCGAACTCCTCCGGGTGGCTGACGTGGGCGCCGTGGCCGGCGCCGCCGATCTCGACCAGCTCGGCGCCCGGGACTGCGTCGGCCAAGCCGGCCGCGCTCTGGCTGTGGTGGGGCAGCGAGCTGCCACCGCGCCCGACGACCAGCGGCACCGTCAGGTCGGCGGGGTCGAACGGGGCGTCGTTCTGCACGGCCGACAGGTCGGCCATCAGCGCCACGCCCTCGGAGCGTCGCTCCGCCCGCGTGCGTTCGGGTAGCTGCTCCCACGTGGCGTCGCCGACCATGCGGCGCATGAACCATTCGGCCGCCCCTTCGACGTCGCCGCCGTCTGCCTTTCGGCGGGCGTCGCCCCCGGCGGACCCGGCCGGCCACCACGGCAGCCATGGCATCGGCGGCTCGTACGCACCGACGGCGCCGATCAGGTCGGGCCGGCGGAGAGCAGCCAGCACGGCCACGTCGCCGCCCAGGCTGTGGCCGACGACGACCGCGCGGCGGTCGCCGATGATCTCGAGCAGGTCGTCGGCCTGATGGTCGAGCGAGGGCCGCGGGGGAGCGGCGTCGCGCGACTTGGCGTAGCCCCGCCGGTCGTAAGTGACGACGTGCAGGTCGCGCAACCACCGCACGACGAGACGGAATGACGTGCCCCGGTCCATGGTGCCGTGCACCAGGACGACCAATGGTCCGCCGGTGTCGGCGCCGTGCTCGGCGACGTGGAGCTCCTCGTGCACGGGTTCAGACGCCCCGCCGGTTGCCCCACAGCAGGATGTGGAGGCGCGTGGTGAGGTTCCACCCGCGGGCCACGACGGCATCGGCCAGCGACGCGCTGCGCTTCTCCAACGTGGCCGCGTCGGTGCCTTCGGGCATCACCCAGATATCGGTGAGGCCGCACTCGTCCACCATGGCCGCAATTTCGTCGAGATCGGCGACCTCACACGCCACGAACTTGAAGACGGCGCGGCCGGTCGCCTCGAAGGCGCGCAACACATCGGGCTTGTAGCGGCGGTCGAGGGGGTTGCCGGAGTTGGCCAGCTTGGGGGACACGTTCCACTGGTCGACCAGGTCGCCCAGCCGCGGGGCGATGGTGCCGGCCGTCTCCACTTCGATGCGCTTGCCAATCTGCTTCAGCTCGCGGGCCAACGGCTCCAACTCGCGCTGCTGTAGCAGCGGCTCACCGCCGGTGACGACGACCATCGGCACGTCCATCGCCGCGACGCGTTCGACGACGTCGGCAACCGATTGCTCGTGCAGCTCGACGGCGGGATCGTGGTCGTCCCATCGCCACGTGTAGGGCGTGTCGCACCAAGTGCACGACAGGTTGCATCGACCGAGCCGCACGAATCCTGCCCGCCGACCCAGCGAGGGGCCCTCACCCTGGACCGTGCTGCCGAAGACCTCCGAGACGATCAGCATCAGCCCGGAGGCAGTGCGGGGTCGGGTACGCCTGCTTCGGCGAAGCCCTTGGCCCGCAGCGCGCACGAGTCGCAGCGGCCGCACGGGAGGTGGGCGCCCCGGTAGCACGACCACGTGAGACGCAGCGGCGCGTCCAACTCGAGGCCGAGGCGCACGATGTCGGCCTTGCCGAGGTCGACCAGCGGCGTGCGCACCTCGATCGGGTTGCCCTCGACGCCCCGCTTCAGCGCCAACGCGGCCGTCGCCGCGAACGACTGCACGAACTCAGGCCGGCAGTCGGGGTAGCCGCTGTAGTCCAACGCGTTGACGCCGAGGTACACGGTGTCGAGGTCACGTGCCTCGGCG
>JAFATL010000027.1 GCA_019243975.1 Actinomycetota bacterium
TGGCGATCGCGGGTGACCAGCCGCTGGTCGTCGAGGCCGCCGGCTCCTCGCTGTCGGTCAACCGCGGCGCGGCGCGTCTCACCCGCACGTTGGCGGTCTCGGCCGCCAGCTACACGGGCGCGGTCACCATCGAGAGCGTCGGCCAGACGCTCGACGTGCCCGCGCTGCGCGAAGCGTCCATCGCCACCGCCGGGGTGCTGCCCGCGCACGTCAACCCGATGTCGTACGACGAGCACAACGAGTGGGACCGCCGCTACCTCGGCGTCGCCATCGAGCTGGCCGACCAGCTGCAGGCGCGCAGCGACGGCCTGACCTCGACGCTCCAGCCGGGCGAGGGCCGCTCGTCGGGCTTCTTCAGCACCGTCCTCCCCGCCCTGGCCCACGAGCGCGACTTCAAGCCCGCGCTGCTGTCGGTGGCCCGGGCACCGGGCGAGACGCTCATCGGCGCCACGCTCGCCGAGGTGGGCCGCCAGGGAACGTTCGCCCAGCGGTGGACGCGCGCGTTCGACTTTCGCGACGAGGGCGCCACGTGGGGCCTGGTCGCGCTCGACCAGGGCATCACCGATGTCACCAAGGTGACCGGCAACCTCGACGCCGCCATCGGCCGCGCACCGCTGTTGCTGGCCGCACCGGCGCCCGTGGCTGCGCCGACAGCGCCGGCCGTCGTCGTCGCTCCCGCCGCGGTGGCGCCGACGAAACCGACGACGCCGACCACGCCCAAGCCCGCGCCGGTGGTGGGCGGTCCCCTCACGCCGCCGGTGACCGTGCCCAACGTGCCGACGGTGCAGCTGCCCCAACCGGCGACGGGCACGCCGCTCGACCAAGTGCTCGACCCCCTGACCGAAACCGTGAACAAGCTCCTGGGAGTGCTCTGATGGCTGACGGACGCGTACTCGTTGTCGACGACGAAGAAGGCATCCGCGTTTTGTGCCGCGTGAATCTCGAGTTGGGGGGCTTCGAGGTCGTCGAGGCATCGGACGGGGTGGAGGCGCTGGAGAAGGCGCGCGCCCAGCATCCGGACCTGGTCTTCCTCGATCTGATGATGCCGAGGATGGACGGGTGGCAGGTGCTCGACGAGCTCAAGAACGACGCCACGACCGCGAACATCCCCGTGGTGATCCTCACCGCTCGCACGAGCGAGGAGGACCAGATGCGCGGGTGGGGCGGCGGCATCCTCGACTACCTGGCCAAGCCGTTCAACCCGCAGCGACTCGTGGAGTGGGCGGAGCAGGCCATGCAGCCGCGCACCGCCAACGCGACCGAGAACCGCAAGGAGCGCGCCATGGAGCAGCTCCGCCTCATGAAGAAGCTGCGGGAGAGTTAGTCACCTGACGGTCACGTAACGGGAGGGCCTGCTCCTTTAGGCTTTCGCGGGTGAGTGATGAACGGCGGTTGGTGATCTCCACCGACCCCTCGTTGACGCCGGACGACATCGGCCGGCGCACGTTCGGTACCGCGTTCCGCGGGTGGGACCCCAACGAGGTCAAGGCCTACCTGGCCAAGGTGGGCAAGGAGCTGGCCGCCGCGCAGCAGCGGGTGAAGCAGCTCGAGCGCGAGATCCGCGAGGTGAGCGCGCGGGCCAACCACCCCGAGCTCGACGAAGCGACGATCACATCGGCGCTCGGTGAGGAGGCGGCGCGCATCCTGCGTACGGCGCGGGAAGCGGCGGCCGACATCAAGGGTCGGGCCGAGGAGAACGCCGAGCGGGCCCTGCGGCAAGGTCAGGACGACGCCAAGCGCATCCGCTCCGAGGCCGAGGCGATGCTCGCCGATCGCATGAAGGAGGCCGACGAGGCAGCCGAGGTGCTGCGGCAGGCGGCAGAAGCCGACGGCCAGCGCATCGTCGAGGAGGCCAAGGCCCACAGCCGGGAGATGCTCCACGAGGCGCAGGCCCTGCGGGCCAAGGTGCTGGGCGATCTCGGTCGGAGACGAAAGCTGGCGCAGGTGCAGGTGGCGCAGCTGCGCGCCGGCCGCGAGCGCCTGCTCGACGCGTACCGCACCGTGCGGCGAACGCTCGACGAGGTGTCAGACGAGTTGCAGCGCGCCGATGCCGAAGCGCGGCTGGCGGCTGAGCAGGCCGCCGTGCGCGCCGCCGATCTTCCCGAGGCGTCGGCCGACGAGCTGGCCGCCGGCCTCACCAACGCGCTCCCGCCGGCGCTGGCCGAAGAGGAGCCCGCGCCCGAGGAGACGGCGGCGCCGGCCGCCGCCGAGGCGCCGAAGGAGCCGGAACAGCCGGCGGCCGTCGCGGCGCCACCACCAGCGCCTACCGCGTCGAAGCCCCCCGCGCCCACCGAGTCCTCGACCGCATCGCCGCCCAAGCAACTGACCAAGGCGCAGCGCAAGGCAGAACGGCGCGCCGAGAAGCAGCGGCAGGCCCAGGAAGTCGCCGCCGCCCCAACGCCTTCGGCGCCGCCCGCGCCGGTGAAACCCGCGGCCGCGCAGGCACCCGCGGTGGAGATGGAAGGGGAGCGCACGTCGTCGTCGTTGCGGGTGCTGCGCCCGAAGCCCGCGCCGACCGTCACCACGCCCAGCGGCGCGGAGATGGAAGTGGTCGAGGCATCGTCCGACGTCGAGACGGTTCGGGTCATCCCGGCCGCGGCATCGCCCGAGCCGGCGGCACCGGAGCCGGCCGTTCCCGAGAAGGCGGAGATCGTCGCCGACAAGCCGGCCGAGCAGCCGCCCGCTGACGAGCGAGCTCCTGAGGTGCCCGCACCCGAGGTGCCCACGGCCGAGGTGCCCGCCGAGGATGAGCAGCCGGAGGACGAGGAGAAGAAGCCCGAGGAGCCGGCCGCGGAAGCGTCCGAGCCGGAGGCCGAGCGGGAGCCCGAGCCGGAAGCTGCACCGAAGCCCGAAGCGAAACCCAAGCCGGAACCGGCGCAGCCGGTCGACGATCTCTTCGCGCGCATCCGCGCCGACCGGGCCGAGGCCGTGGCCAAGGCCCAGCAGGTGTTGCAGGA
>JAFATL010000061.1 GCA_019243975.1 Actinomycetota bacterium
CTCAAGGACGTCAGCGTCGAGATCCCGAAGCGCAAGCTGACGGTGTTCACCGGCGTGTCCGGCTCGGGCAAGAGCTCGCTGGTGTTCGACACGATCGCGGCCGAGTCACAGCGCCTGATCAACGAGACCTACAGCGCGTTCCTGCAGGGCTTCATGACCACGCTGGCCCGGCCCGACGTCGACGTCCTCGAGGGGCTGACCACCGCGATCATCGTCGACCAGGAGCGCATGGGCGGTAACGCCCGCTCGACCGTCGGCACCGCGACCGACGCCAACGCCTTCCTGCGCATCCTCTTCAGTCGTCTCGGCAAGCCGCACATCCGCCCGCCCAACGCCTACTCGTTCAACGTGCCAAGTGTCCGCGCCTCCGGTGCCATCACCGTCGAGCGGGGGAACCGCACCACGCAGCGGGCCACGTTCAACCGCCTCGGCGGCATGTGCCCGCGCTGCGAGGGCATGGGCAACGTCTCCGACATCGACCTGACCCAGCTCTACGACGACAGCAAGTCCCTCAACGAGGGCGCCATCACCATTCCCGGCTACAGCATGGACGGCTGGTACGGCCGCATCTTCCGGGGCTCGGGCTTCTTCGACCCCGACAAGCCCATTCGCAAGTACACCAAGAAGGAGCTGCACGACCTCGTCTACAAGGAACCGACCAAGATCAAGGTCGAGGGCATCAACCTCACCTACGCGGGCCTGATCCCGTCGATTCACCGGTCGTTCCTGTCCAAGGACATCGACGCGCTGCAGCCGCACATCCGTGCATTCGTGGAGCGGGCCACGACGTTCACGACCTGCCCCGAGTGTGACGGCACCCGCCTGGCCGAGCCGGCCCGGTCGTCCAAGATCAAGGGCATTCACATCGGCGAGGCGTGCGCCATGCAGATCACCGATCTGGCCGAGTGGCTGCGCGGGGTCAAGGAGAAGTCGGTAGCGCCCCTCCTCGCCTCGCTCCAGCACAGCCTCGAGTCGTTCGTTGAGATCGGGTTGGGTTACCTCTCCCTCGATCGGCCTGCGGGCACGCTGTCGGGTGGCGAGGCCCAGCGCGTGAAGATGATCCGCCACCTCGGGTCCGCCCTCACCGACGTCACCTATGTGTTCGACGAGCCCACCGCCGGCTTGCACCCGCATGACCGCCAGCGCATGAACGAACTGCTGCTGCGGCTGCGCGACAAGGGCAACACCGTGCTGGTGGTCGAGCACAAGCCGGAGACCATCGCCATCGCCGACCACGTCGTCGACCTCGGTCCCGGCGCCGGTGCGGGTGGCGGCACGGTGTGCTTCGAGGGGACCGTCGCCGGGCTACGGACCAGCGGCACCATCACCGGCAAGCACTTCGACGACCGCGCCCCGCTCCGGCCCGACGTACGGCGAGCGACCGGCGCCCTCGAGGTCCGCGGCGCGACCACGCACAACCTGCAGACCGTCGACGTCGACATCCCTCTTGGCGTTCTCGTGGTGATCACGGGCGTGGCCGGCTCGGGCAAGAGCTCGCTCATCGAGGGGTCGGTCGCCAAACGAGAGGGCGTCGTGTCCATCGACCAAGGCGCCATCCGCGGCTCGCGCCGCAGCAACCCCGCGACCTACGCCGGACTGCTCGACCCGATCCGCAAGGCGTTCGCCACCGCCAACAAGGTGAAGCCGGCCCTGTTCAGCTCCAACTCCGAGGGCGCCTGCCCGACGTGCAACGGCGCGGGTGTGATCTACACGGACCTCGGCGTCATGGCCGGGGTCGAGACCACGTGCGAGGACTGCGAGGGAAAGCGCTTCGACGCGTCGGTGCTCAAGTACAAGCTGGGCGGGCGCGACATCAGCGAGGTGCTGGCGATGTCGGTGGCCGAGGCGGAGGAGTTCTTCGGCAGCGGCAAGGCGGCCACCCCCGCCGCTCACACCGTCCTGCAACGGCTGGCCGACGTCGGCCTGGGCTACCTCACCATCGGTCAGCCCCTCACGACCCTCTCCGGCGGCGAACGCCAACGTCTCAAGCTGGCCACCCACATGGGCGAGAAGGGCGGCGTCTACGTGCTCGACGAGCCCACCAGCGGCCTGCACCTCGCTGACGTCGAGCAGTTGCTGGGCCTGCTCGACCGCCTGGTCGACGCCGGCAAGTCAGTGATCGTCATCGAGCACCACCAAGCAGTGGTCGCCCACGCCGACTGGGTGATCGACCTCGGCCCGGGTGCGGGCCACGACGGCGGCCGCGTCGTGTTCGAAGGCACGCCCGCCGATCTCGTGGCCGCCCGCTCCACCCTCACCGGCAAGCACCTGGCCGAGTACGTCGGCGCCGGAGGCGCCAAGAAGGGCCGTCGAAAGTCTTCATAAGCGGTCGCGAACCGTTGGCCGCGTACGGAGAACAACGTGCATGGCGACGACGCACGAGATCGAGCCGGGCCAGCGGGTCGACCTGCGCACCCAGGTGGTGGGTTTGCACTTCTCCGACCGGCGGGCCCGCTTGGTGGCGCAGCAGCCGGGCCGAAGGCCGGAACGCATCGACGGACTCACCATCGGGGCGCCCGAGTTGACCGGCGACCCGCCCCACGACGGCGAGGTTCACCCCGACGGTGACGAGCTGCTGTATCTCGTCTCCGGGGCCGTGAGCCTTCGTCTCGAGCTACCGGAGGGCGAGCGCACCGTCGAGCTGGGCCCGGGGGACGCGGTCGTCGTGCCGCAAGGCATTTGGCACAAGGTCACCCTGAGGGAACCGGGCCAGCTCATCCACATCACGCCCGGTCCCAACGGTGAGTCGCGCCATCTCGCCCGAACCTGACCGCGTCGATCAGTCGGCGGGCTGGAAGAGCTCGACGACGTTGCCCGACGGATCCTCCAGCAGAATCTGCTGACCGCCGGGTCCGGCGAGGATGTTGTTACGGAACTGGCCGCCCGCGTCGTGCAGGCGTGCCACCTCGGCGACGATGTCGTCGACGATCAGGTGGATGCGGTTCCAGCCGCCCGGCTTCGGCCGCACGCCGTCCGGCATTGCCCGCGCCGCTGAGCTCGTCGGTCCGCTCAGCAACAGCCGCAGGTTCCCGCGCGCCACATCGGCGAACGCCGGGCTGAAGTGGGTGATCACCTCGAAGTCGAGCACCTTCGTGTAGAACGCCACGGCCTCGTCGACGTCGTCGACCATGTACCGGACACTCACCATCGTTCTGACGTCAGTCATTGCTCCTCCTGTTTCTCATGCGGCCGGTGCGTCGGCGGCGAGCAGCGCGAGAAGGAACCCGATGCGGATCTCGAGCTCGGCTGCGGTTTGTTGGAAGGCCAGATAGCTCGATTCGTCGTCGGT
>JAFATL010000247.1 GCA_019243975.1 Actinomycetota bacterium
CGGCACCATAGGTTCCCCCGGGAACTTGTCGGCGGGAGTGTTCGAGCTCAGCTAAAGAGACGCAAGCAGGTCGTCCCAGGGGATGCGGCCGTCGCGGAGGAGCTTGAGGTCGTTGCCGGTGCAGTCGACGACGGTCGAGGGGCTGCCGGCGCAGGTGCCGCCGTCGATGACGATGGCGATGGAGTCTCCGAAGGCGGCGGCAACGTCGGCCGCGGTGGTGAGCGTCGCTTCGCCGTGCAGATTGGCGCTGGTCGTGGCGATGGGACCGACGGCGCGGCACAGGGCGAGCGGCACGTCGTGGTCGGGGCAGCGCACGCCGACGGTGGCTTCGTCGTCGCCCAAGTCGGCCTCCAGGTCAGGCCGGCGGGGCACGACCAACGTCAGCGCGCCGGGCCACCACCGCTCCATCAGCTTTCGCGCGACGTCGGGGACGCCAGTGGCGAGGCCCAGGGCCTGATCGACGTCGGCAACCAGCACCGGCAGGTCGACCTGGCGGGGGCGGCGCTTCACCGTGAAGAGGCGGTCGGCTGCATCCGTGTGCAGGGCGGCCACGGCCAGGCCGTAGACGGTGTCGGTCGGAATGCCGACGATCTGCCCGGCCACCAGCGCCTTGGCGGCCACGTCGATGTCGGAGCTCGAGCTCACCGCTTCATCCTGCCCACCAGGGCACGAGGTCGACCAACCAGATCCGGGCGCACGTCCACGTCGGTGAAACCCGAGTCGTGCGCTAGCGCGGTTGCCGCGTCGGCCTGATGGGGAGCGATCTCCACCACGAGGGCACCGGGCCGAGCCAACCACGCCGGCGCTTCGGCCACGATGTGCTCGACGTCCTCCAGACCGGTCGGCCCGGCGACCAACGCCGACATCGGCTCCCAGTGCGCTACCTCGGGGGGCAGGTCATCGACCTCGTGGGCTGCGACGTACGGCGGGTTCGACACGATCAGCTGCACCTGGCCGCGCAGCTCCGAGGGAAGCGCGTCGAACCACGACCCTTCGGCCAGCCGCACGCGCGTGGCGGGGGCGCCGAGGCCGGCCAGGTTGGCGCGGGCCACGGCCAGCGCGTCGGCCGACGCGTCGGTCGCCCACACGTGCGCGTCGGGGACTTCGTGCACGATCGACAAGGCGATGGCGCCCGAGCCGGTGCCCAGGTCGACCACCGTCGGATCGCGACCGAGCGTGATGAGCTGCTCGAGCGCCACGCCGACGACGACCTCGGTCTCCGGGCGCGGGATCAGCACGCGGTGGTCGACGAGCAGGTCGAGGTGGCGGAAGCCCCAGCGTCCGACGGCGTACTGCAGCGGCTCGCCGGCGCGGCGGCGCTCGACCATGCGCTCGACGTAGCCGGCCGCCCGCTCACTCACCGGCTCGCTCAGGCGCGTGGCCCAGTCGGCGCCGCACGCCTCCTCCACGATGCGCCGGGCGTCGTCGGCCGAACCGAGCTCCCGCTCGATCGCGATGCGCACCTCGCTCCACGTCCTCACAGCCTCCGAGGCTGCCACGACGCCGAACTGACAGCGGAATCGCGGCCTATAGCCCGCGATTCCGCTGTCACTTCGGCGGGAGGGGATGCAGGTATAGCCTCCGATGAGAAGCAGCTAAGCCAGGACGGGGCCAGGACGGGGGCGTAGGTGCTCGAACACATCGGGCGGTACCGGGTGGAGCGGATGCTCGGGACAGGCGCGTTCGCGTCCGTCTACATGGCGACCGACGAGGCGCTCGACGCCACCGTCGCGATCAAGGTGCTGGCCGAGAACTGGGCCCACGACGAGGACATCCGGCGGCGGTTCTCCGAAGAGGCGCGCATCCTGTGGCGCCTCGACTCCGACCACATCATCCGGTTGCACACCGTCGACCAGCTCCCTGACGGCCGGCCCTACTTCGTCATGGACTACGCCGACGCCGGCACGCTGGCCGACCGCATGCGCGACCGGCGCGCCGGGGGCGGCCAGTACTCGGTCGACGACGCGGTGCGCATCAGCATCGACATCGCCGACGGCCTCGCTGTCGCTCACCGCCAAGGCATCGTGCACCGCGACCTCAAACCGTCGAACGTGCTCTTCCGCACGTCGTCGGGTCGGGCCGTTCGCCTCGTGCTGGCCGACTTCGGTATCGCCCGCTCGCTCGAGTCGGCGCGCGGCAGCACGATCGCGGCCGGCACCCCTCACTACATGGCGCCCGAGCAGGCCCAGGGCCAAGCCGAGCGGGCCAGCGACGTGTACGCGGCGGCCGTGATCCTGCACGAGCTGTTGCTCGGCGACCCCCCCTTCCCGTTCGACTCGGCCGGCCAGGTGCTGCGCGCCCAACTCACCGAGACGCCCGCGGACGTCCGCGTGCGCCGGCCCGACGTGCCCGCCCCGATCGCCGAGCTCATCGCACGGGGTCTGGCGCTCGAGCCAACCCATCGGCCCGCCGACGGCGACGCGTGGAAAGCGGCACTGCAGGCGGCCGCTGGGCAACAGCCGATGCCGCCGCAAGGTGCGACCCTCGGCCCCGGCGACATCGACCGCGCCGGCGCCACTCTCGGTCCGGCCGACATGCCGACGCCAATCATGTCCACGCCGCCGCCCGGGCCGCCGCCGCCCTACTCGGCGCCCGCGGAGGTGACCCCGGCGGGTGCACCCAAGCGACGCAACCAGACGCCGATGGTGATCGGCGCCCTGGTCGTCGTCATTGCCATCGTCGTCGCCGCCGTCGTGTTGAAGGGCGGCAAGGCGTCGGCCGGCGAGATCATCCTCGCCCCCAAGAACGCCCCGGGCGCCAACCCCTTCACACCGTCGGTCGTGCCCACGGCACAGACGACGCCGACGTTCACCAGCCCAACCGTGCCGCCGACGCAGAAGGGCGCGACCGGAAGCGTCAGCGGGTCGACCCCTGGCCTCTACGGCGGCACCCGCCAGCTCGGCGTGTGTGATCCGGGCCAGCTGGTGTCGTTTCTCGAAGCCAACCCGGCCAAGGCCCGGGCGTGGGCTGGTGCCCTCAACATCAGCACCAACCAGATCGAGTCCTACGTCGCGAGCCTCACGCCGGTCGTACTCCGCACCGACACGCGCGTGACGAACCACGGGTTCGTCAACGGCAGCGCCAACCCCATCCAGTCGGTGCTGCAAGCGGGCACCGCCGTGCTCGTCGACTCATACGGCGTGCCGCGCGTGAAGTGCTACTGCGGCAACCCCCTCAGCGAGCCGAAAGCGGTGGCCGGGAAGCCCTCGTACGGCGGCGACCAGTGGCCGGGCTTCTCGCCCACCCAGATCATCGTGATCGCCCCCACCGTCGTGATCGACAAGCTCGTCATCGTCGACGTCGGCACTGGCCAACCGTTCGTGCGTCCGCTCGGCACCAGCGGCGCGGCCGACACCGATGCGCCGCCCAACATCGACATCTTCGGCGGAGCCACGCAGACCACGACCGCGACGACGGCGCCGCCCGCGACCACCCCGCCCACTGCCCCACCCGGCAACCCGGTGTCGATCAGCAGCGAAGGGGCCGTGACCGCCACGTCCACCTACAGCAGCCAGTTCCCCGTCAGCGCGGGCGTCGACGGCGACCCGCGCACGTCGTGGTTCTCGGCCGGCGCACGCGACGGCAACACCACGACGTACACGTGGACCGGTCAGCGCGACGACCGCATCACCCAGGTCACGATCGTCGGCAACGCCCAGAACTCCGACCCCGCCAACCGACGCGGTTACGGCTACGGCAGCGTCGTGATCCAGATCGTCGACGGCAACGGCAACGTCGTTTACGAGCAGGGATTCTCGGGGCCCAGCACCGCCGTCAACGAGGTCGACGCCCACATGAACGTCGTCGGCCGCCGCGTCATCCTCAAACTGAGCAATCGCGAGTCGCCCGACTGCGGCGGCTTCGGCGAGCTCAACATCGTCGCCAGCCGCTGAACCTCACCGTTCTGGCCAGCGGATCGGCGTGTTTTTGACGAGATCCGCTGGCCAGAACGGAGGGGTCAGTCTTCGCCGGAGAGCTGGCGCGCGCGTTCGTCGGCGACGAGGGCTTCGGTGAGCGCGTCGAGCTCGCCCATCAGGACCTTGTCGAGGTTGTGCATGGTGAGACCGATGCGGTGGTCGGTGACCCGGTTTTCCTTGTAGTTGTACGTGCGGATCTTCTCGCCCCGGCCGCCGCCGCCCACCTGGCTCTTGCGTTGCGCCGACGCCTCGGCCGCCGCCTTGTCCTGCTCGGCCTTGAGGAGGCGGGCCCGCAGCACCTGCAGGGCCTTCGCCCGGTTCTGGATCTGGCTCTTCTCGTCCTGCATGGCGACCACCAGGCCCGTCGGCTTGTGGGTGATGCGCACGGCCGAGTCGGTGGTGTTGACCGACTGGCCGCCGGGGCCCGACGACCGGTACACGTCGATCTCGAGGTCGTTG
>JAFATL010000308.1 GCA_019243975.1 Actinomycetota bacterium
AATCGCAACCCGGCCGCCGTCATGTACGGCAAGCCCATGACGCTGGACGACTACCTGGCGGCGCGGTGGGTGTCGGAGCCGCTGTGCCTGTTCGACAACTGCCTGGAGACCGACGGGGCGCTGGCGGTCGTCATCGTGAGCGCGGAATGGGCCGCTGACCTACGTCAGCCACCGGTGCTGGTACACGCATTTGCGCAGGGCCTGCCGCAGCAGCACCAGACCATGACCAACTACTTCAACGCCGACCCGCTGCTGGGGCCCTCGCATGCGTGCGCGCCGGCGTTGTGGCGCAACGCGTCATTCGGGCCGGCCGACGTCGACGTGGCCCAGCTGTACGACGCGTTCACGCCGTTGATCCCGCTCTCGTGGGAGGGCTACGGCTTCTGCGGCCGGGGCGAGGGCGCGCAGTTCGACGCGGTGCCGTACAACACGTCCGGCGGCGGGTTGTCGGAGGCGTATGTGCACGGGTTTAACCTCATCACCGAGGGCGTGCGCCAGCTGCGGGGCACGTCGACGTCGCAGGTCGAGGACGCCGCCACCTGTTTGGTCACGAGCGGCGAAGGCGTGCCCACCAGCGCCCTGTTGTTGCGGAGGGCGTCGTGAGCGACGCCGGCCTGTTGCTGCCGGAGTTCGACGAGGAGACGGCGCCGTTCTGGGAGGCGGCGGCGCGGGGCGAGTTGGTGGTGCAACGGTGTGATGCGTGCGGCCGGCTGCGATTCCCGCCCCGCCCCGTATGCCCGTGGTGCCAGTCGTTCAAGTTCTCGTGGCCGGCGATGTCGGGGCGGGCGTCGGTGTGGTCATTCGTCGTGCCCCACCCGCCGTTGCTGCCGGCGTACGGGGACGTGGCGCCCTACAACGTGATCGTGGTGGCGTTGGAAGAGGACCCCACGATCCGCATGGTCGGCAATCTCGTCGTCTCCGAGGGCGCCCCGATCAACTCGGTGGACCCGGCCACGATCGAGATCGGCGAGTCGGTGCGCGTGGTGTTCGAGCGCGTCGCTGACGACGTCGTGCTCCCCCGCTGGGTGCGGGCGTGAACGTCCGGCCCCTCGCCGACGCCGACCGCTCCGCCCCTTTGGCGCGTTGAGCCTTTCCTGCCGCGCGATCCGGACACACGGCACAGATCGCGGCAGGAAAGGCTCACTCCTCGGTGCGCCCGCCTTGCCGGCCGCGGCTACGAGTAGACGTAGACGGTGGTGCCGAGCGGGGTGAGGTTGTTGTTCCAGATGTAGTCGATGGCCGCGTTGCTCAGTCTCGAGCAGCCGTGGGAGGCGGGGTAGGGCGGGATCGACGGGGAGCCGTGGAAGGCGTGGCCGGCGGTGGTGAAGTACTTGGGCCGGTAGAGGGGGCCGAGGTGGCCGTTCTGCAGTCCGTCGTACTGGCTGATGACGTGGAACACGCCCTCGGGCGTGTGGGCGATGTAGGTGACGCCGTTGTAGACGTAGGGGCCCTCGGTGCCGGTGGACGTGTTGAAGGTCCACAGCGCCTGCTTGTTGCGCACGATCATCAGGATCTGGCGCGTCTTGTCGATCTCGACGCCGTCACCGGCGTCGCCGCGCGCCTGGGGTCGGCCGGCCGACGACAGCGCGGTCCAGTCGTCGGCGCCGAACACGCCGTCGCGCGCGAGACCTTCCACCTTCTCGAACGCCCACACCGCCTGTTGCATCAGCGGACCGAACGAGCCGTCGGCGGGCACCCAGTAACCGAGCGACACCAGCTTGTTCTGCAGCGCCAGCACGTCGGGGCCGGTGCTACCGACGGAGAGCAGGCGCACGACCCGCTCGACGCCGGCGCCGGTGACGATGCGCGTCGAGCCGTTGACGTCACCAACCGCCACGTTGACGCCACCGCCGTAGTTGGGGTCGTAGGCGAAGAAGTTGCTGCGGTCGTCGCCGCCGGGGGTGAACGTGCGCACGTGAGGCCCGCCACCGGGGCCGGGGCCGGTCACGATGCGCCCGCTGCCCACGGGGCCGACCGCGACCTGCACGCCGCCGGCGAAGCCGGGGTCGTAGGCGTAGAACGAACTGAGCAGGTTGCCGGCGATGTCGAACACCTTGACCAGCGGGCCGCCGCCCGGGCCCGCGCCCGTGACGATCTCGTTGTGCCCGTCGCCGTTGACGTCGCCCACGGCGACGCTGACGCCACCGGGGAAGTTCGGCTCGTAGGCCATGAAGCTGGAGGCCAGGTTGCCGGCGGCGTCGAACACGCGCACGTTGGGCCCGCCGCCCGGGCCGGCACCGGTGACGATCTCGGCCCGCCCGTCGCCGTTGAGGTCGCCGCTGGCCACGTGCACGCCACCGACGAAGCGGGGGTCGTAGGCCATGAACCCGCCGTGGTCGTTGCCGTTGGCGTCGAGCACCCGCACGTGCGGCCCGCCGCCGGGCCCGGCGCCGGTGATGATCTCGGCCCGCTTGTCGCCGTCGACGTCGCCCGTCGCGACATGCACGCCGCCCGCGAACGTCGGTGCGTAGGCGAAGAAGCTGCTCTTCTGGTTGCCCGACCCGTCGACCACCCGCACGTTGGGGCCGCCGCCCGGACCGGCGCCGGTGACGATGTCGCCCCGGCCGTCGCCGTCGACGTCGCCCACGGCCACGTTGACGCCACCGACGAAGCCGGCGTCGTAGGCGAAGAACCCGCTGCCGCCGTTGCCGTTGGCGTCGAGCACCCGCACATGGGGGCCGCCGCCGGGCGGAACAACGACCAGCGCGGCCGACGCCGGCGTCGCCGCCGCTACCAGTGCGGTCAGGACGAAGCCCGCCGCCGCCACGAGTGCCCCCCTGGCCACGGAGCTGAGCCTATTCGCACGGATACGCTCACGGGCGAATCGGACAGGGAGGTGGGGACGATCGCCGAGCGAGTGAGCGCCGAGTCGATCGCGGCCGACGCCGAAGGACTGGCCCGAGCGCTCGCCGAACACGGCGTCGGCTACGGCGACCGCGTGGCGGTGATGCTGCCGAACTGCGCCGAGTACCTCGTCGCCGGTCGCGCCTGCGCGTTGCTCAGCGCCCTGCTCGTGCCGGTCAACTTCCACCTCAAGGCCGACGAGGTGGCATGGATCCTCGAGGACTCGCAGGCCAAGGTACTGCTGACCGACGGCGACGTGGAGCCGCCGCCCGGCTGCGTGCTGCTCCGGCCGGGTACGCGGTCGTCCGACGGCGAGCCGCCCGATGTCGAGGTGCTCCCGAGCCCGGCGTTCATGTTCTACACGTCGGGCACCACGGGCCGACCCAAGGGTGTGGTGCACGGCGGTCGCCCGACCGCAGAGCGCCAGCAGCAGGTGCAGGACATGCTCGCCGTGCTGTGGGGCTTCACGGCCGACGACGTGTACCTGCTGTGCGGCCCCGCCTACCACGCCGGTCCGGGCGGCTACGCGTTCTCCACGCTCTACAACGGCGGCGACGTGGTGGTGATGCCGACGTGGGACGC
>JAFATL010000385.1 GCA_019243975.1 Actinomycetota bacterium
CGACCCTCGGGCCCTCGGGGCACGAGGCGATGCCGAGGTGCCGCCGGAGGAGCGGGCCCGTCGCGAGCGGGCGCGCGAGGGCGCGGGCGGGGTGGTGGCGTACTCGTGCGACCGGGCGTTGCGCATGGCGGCATTCGCGCTCGGGGGCGAACTGTTCCTGGCCGACCTGACGACGGGCGCGGTCGACGGGGTGGTGACACCCGGCCCCGTGAACGATCCCCGCCTCGACCCGACCGGCGCGCGCATCGCCTTCGTGTGCGACGGCGACCTCTACGCCGACGGCACCAAGCTGGCGGCCGACGACGACCCCGCCGTCACGTGGGGCCTGCCCGAGTTCATCGCCGCCGAGGAGATGGGCCGGTTCCGCGGCTACTGGTGGTCGCCGTCCGGTGACGCCATCGCCGTCGCTCGTGTCGACAACCGGCCCGTCGACGTGTGGCACATCGCCGATCCGGCCCATCCGGATCGGGCGCCGACCGCCGTGCGCTATCCCGCCGCCGGTACCAACAACGCCGACGTCAGCCTGCACGTGGTGTCCCTCGACGGAACGTCGGTCGAGGTGCGCTGGGACCGGCGCGAGTTCCCGTACCTCGTCGAGGTGGTGTGGCAGGCAGGTCGCCCGCTGACGTTCCTGGTCATGGCGCGCGACCAACGACGAACGCAGGTGCGGACCGCTGACGTCGCCACCGGCGCCACCGCGCTGGTGTTCGAGGACACCGACGAGCACTGGGTCGAAATCGTCGACGGCTCGCCCCGCTGGCTCGACGACGGACGACTCGTGAAGGTGGCCGAGCGCGACGGCTGGCGGCGAGTGCTGGTCAACGACACGGCGATCACACCGGACGGCATGCAGGTGCGGGCCGTGCGGGCGGTCGGCGCCGACGTGGTCTTCACGGCATCGCAGGACCCCCTCGAGACCCACGTGTGGCGCTACGCCGCCGACGGCCGCCTCTCGCGCCTGACGGACGAGCCCGGCTGGCACGACGCGGCCATGGGCGGAGAGACCGCTGTCGTCGTCAGTGCGTCGATGGACGCCGACGCTCGAGTTGTCGTCACGGCGGGGGAGTGGCGCCACGAAATCGCGTCGGTCGCCGAGTCGCCCGGCCTCGACCTGCGCGTCACCCACGCCGCCGTCGGCACGCGGGAGCTGCGCACCGCGTTGCTCCTGCCCGCCGGTCACCACGAGCCGGACTCACTTCCCGTGCTGATGGATCCGTACGGCGGTCCCCACGGCCAACGGGTGATGAAGACGCGTGCCGCCTATTACGCGTCGCAGTGGCTGGCCGACCAGGGGTTCGCGGTGATCGTGGCCGACGGTCGGGGCATGCCCGGCCGGGGGTCGGCATGGGAACGCGCCGTCGCCGGAGACCTCGCCGGCCCACCCCTCGAGGATCAAGTCGACGCCCTCCACGGCGTTGCCGCCTTGCACCCCGAGCTCGACGTGCACCGCGTCGGCATCCGGGGCTGGTCGTTCGGTGGGTATCTGGCCGCCTTGGCAGTGCTGCGTCGACCCGACGTGTTCCACGCCGCCGTCGCCGGCGCGCCCGTCACCGACTGGCGCCTGTACGACACCCACTACACCGAGCGGTACCTCGGCACACCCCAGGAGCAGCCCGACAGCTACGAGCGCACCTCGTTGATCCCCGACGCGCCCAAGCTCGAACGACCGCTGTTGATCATCCACGGCCTCGCCGACGACAACGTCGTCGCCGCCCACTCCCTCCAGCTCTCGCAAGCCCTGCTGGAGGCGGGCCGTCCCCACACCTTCCTGCCCCTCACCGGCGTCACCCACATGACCCCCCAAGAAGTCGTCGCCGAGAACCTCCTCCTGCTCCAGGTCGCTTTCCTCAAACAAACCCTGGCGCGACACTGACCCAATGGGGGCCTGGGCAGCACGATTCCGTTTTGCAAGCGCGGCATGCTGCGCGGCCGTCGCAGTGTTGCTGGTCACCGGCGTCGTGGCGGGCGTGACCTATAGCTCGCCCGTTGCGAACGCCAAGCTCCCGCACGGGGCCGCCGCATACCAGCGCGCCCAGCAACTGTTTTCCGGCGGCAGCTTGTTCGCAGCCGTGCTGCTGGTCGCGGCCGTCCTTCTCATCGCCGTCACCGACGCCGAGGAAGATCGCGCCAAGGTGCGTCCACTGCTCCGAGCCAGCACTCTGCTCGCTGGTCTCGTCGCCGCGTTCGCAATCGCGATGACGGCAGTGACGATTTGGTACGCGGCCGTGACGAGTGGGCGCGGGATCGTGAGCGCCACCACCGGGCTCGTCGGGGAGCTGGTGACGGTCGTGATTGTCGCGGCCACGGCTGCCTGGTGGGCTACCAGGGCGGCAGCGACGAAATGAAGCCACACGCAGACGAGACCGTGTCGCTGGCGTTGCTCGTTGGCGTGAGCGTGGCGCTTGTGGCCCATGCCATCGCCGGGCTGACGACGCCGGGCCCGAACGTCGGTGGCTCGTCGTTTCGTGTCCGCTTGCTCACCCAAGGC
>JAFATL010000507.1 GCA_019243975.1 Actinomycetota bacterium
AAGGTCGGCGCCAGCATCGACTGCGAACTGGTGGCCCAAGGGGACACGGCCGTCTACCCCGTCCACGTGGTCGTCGACTCGGTCAAGAACGGCACCGTCCACTTCAACGCCCAGGTCGCCGACCAACCCAAGTCGAGCAGCGACACCTCGACGACGGGGTAGCGCCGCCTACGGCCGGTCGGTGCCGCGGCGGCGGTCGGCCAGCCGGTGTAGTGGTTTCTCGGCGAGCAGAACGGTAGCGGCGATGATCGTGGCGGCGATGGCGCCCGACCAGAACCCGAGACCGGCGGCCAGCCCGATGGCGGACACGACCCAGAGCGACGACGCGGTGGTCAGTCCCTTGACCCGGTCGGCCTGCTTGAGGATGGTGCCGCCGCCCAGGAAGCCCACGCCCGCCGCCACGTACGACGCGATGCGAGTGGGATCAACGCTGACGTCCGTGGCGTTGCGCGTGGTGATGAACGACGAGAAGGCGCCGACGGACAGGGCGCCGAACAAGGCTGAGCCGAGCGCCAGCAGCATGTGGGTGCGAACACCGGCCTCGTGGCCGTCGGCTTGGCGCTCCAACCCCACGATCGCTCCGAAGACCGCAGCCAGCCCCAGGCGCGCCACCGTGGTGCCAACTCCCAACGACCCCATGTCGGCCACGTCCTTCTCGTACCCGCACGCGGGGAGCGACAACCGACGATGAATTCTGGTAGCCGCGCCTGACGTAGCGTTCGTCATCGACAGACGCCTCGTCATCGTGTTCGCGGTTGCCGCCGGGGCGGCGGCCGCCAACCTCTACTACGCGCAGCCGTTGCTGCCGACGATCGCTCACGCCTTCCACACCGGCACCGGCACCTCCGGCCTGATCGTCACGTCGTCGCAGCTCGGCTACGCGGCCGGGCTCGCGTTCCTCGTACCGCTGGGCGACCTGCTGCCCCGTCGACGGCTGGTGCCGACCGTGCTCGTCGGCACCGCGACGGCACTGGTTGCCACGGCCGTCGCTCCGGCAATCGGCGTGCTCATCGCCTTCGCCGCCTTCGTCGGGCTGGGCTCGGTCATCGCTCATGTCGTGATCCCGTTCGGCGCCGAGCTGGCAACCGACGAGGAACGAGGACGTGTCGTCGGGACGATGATGACCGGGCTGCTGCTCGGCATCCTCCTCGCCCGCACCATCTCCGGCGTGCTCGCCGACCTGGCCGGGTGGCGCGCGGTGTACGTCGTCGCCGCCGGCATCACGGTGCTGCTGGGCGTCGTGCTCCGACGGGTGTTGCCCGAGGAGCATCCCCGACCCCACCTGCCGTACCGCGCCCTGCTGCGTTCGGCGCTGCGGCTGTTCGCCACCGAACCCGTCCTGCGCCTGCGTTGCATCTACGGGGCACTGTCGTTCGCGTGCTTCAGCGTGCTGTGGACCACGCTCGCCTTCCTCCTCAAGGCCGCCCCGTTCCACTACAGCAACTCGGTCATCGGCCTGTTCGGTCTGGTTGGGGCCGCCGGTGCCGCCGCGGCCAACGGCGCAGGCCGGTTGGCCGACCGCGGCCACAGCCGGGTCGCCACGTTCTGCTTCTCAGTGGCCATGCTCGTGTCGTTCGGCGTGCTGGCCGTCGGTCGGTCATCGCTGCCGGGACTGATCGTCGGCATCCTCCTGCTCGACGCCGGGAGCAACGGCCTCCACGTCATCAACCAGCACACCAACTACACACTTCCGGCCGCGGCCGATGCGCGCTCACGCATCAACGCCGTGTACATGACCAGCTTCTTTCTCGGTGGCGCGTCGGGGTCGGCCGCCGCCGCCGGCGCCTACTCGGCGTGGGGCTGGTCAGGCGTGTGTGGCCTGGGCGCCGTGCTGGCGGCGGCTGCGGTGGTGCTCGCGGTCACGGCGCGTCGAGAGCGGCCCGCACCGCCCGCTCGACCTCGGCTCGAGCAACCGGCTCGCTGATCTTGGCGCCGGTCCCGTCGACGACGTAGAACGCGTCCACCACCTCGTCGCCGAGGGTCGACACCCGCGCCGAACGCACGTCGAGGTCGCAGTCGGCCAGGGCGCGGGTGATGCGGTAGAGCACACCGATGCGGTCGAGTGTGCGCACCTCGAGCACACTGGCCGAGGCCGACGCCTCGTTGTCCCACTCGATGCCCGGCGTGGCCGGGACCGCCGCCATCGCCCGCCGGCCCGGTGCATAGGTGCGGTCGCGCTCACTGAGGCGCGCCTGCAACGCGAAGGGGCCGTCGATGGCGCGCGTCAGGTCCGCCTCCACGCTCCCCCAGTCGGGGTCGCCGAACGGCGCGTCGACCTCGAACACCTCCACCGCCATGCCGCCCTCGCCACCGGCCGACGCGCCCCGCACGTCGAGCCCGTGCAGCGCCAACACGCCGGCCACGCGGGCGAACAACCCCGGGCGGTCGGGCGCCACCACCGTCACCCGGTCGCCCTCGACGTTCACCGTCACGCCGTGCCCACCCATGACGGCGCGGTGCTCGTCGCGTACCAGCGGCTCGGGCTCGGGAACCCGGGCGCCCTCGAGGAGCGCGCCGGCCCGGTCGACGAGCTCCCGCACCAGCCCCGCCTTCCAGTCACTCCAGGCCGACGGCCCCGTCGCCAGGCTGTCGGCTTCGGTGAGAGCGCCGAGGAGCTGCAGCAGGTCACGCCGCTTGACCGCCTCCGCCACCGACTCGGCCGTGCGGGGATCGCTCAGGTCGCGGCGCGTGGCGACGTGCGGCAACAGCAGGTGGTGCTCGACCATGCCGACGAGCAGGCCCACGTCGTCGGCGGTGAAGCCCATGCGCGTGCCGATGCGGTCGACCTTCTCCATGCCCACGACGGTGTGGTCGCCGGGAAAGCCCTTGCCGATGTCGTGCAGGAGGGCGCCCACCACCAGCAGGTCGGGCCGGTCGACGGTGTCGGCCAGGGCGGCGGCGTTAGCGGCCGCCTCGCACAGGTGCCGATCCACCGTAAACCGGTGGTAGGCGTTGCGTTGCGGCTTGCTGCGGACGGCCAACCACTCGGGCAGGAGCCGGGCCAGGAGGCCGTGCTGATCGAGCGTCTCCAGCACGGCGACTGCGGGCCGCCCCGCCGACAGCAGCGCGACCAACCCGTCGCGCGTGGCGTCGGGCCATGGGTCCTCCGGCGCCGGCACCTCGTCGACGAGCCGGGCCAGGGCGGCCCGGGCGATGGGCGCGCCCGTGCGGGCGGACGCCGCGCCGGCGCGCAACGCGGTGGCTGCGTCGACGACTGCCTCGGCGGTCAACGCGATCTCGCCGTCGCGCACGACGAGGCCGTCACCGAGCGCCTGGTCCGTACCCCCGCGGCGACCTTTTGGTCCCTCCAGCCACGACGACACGCGCCGCCAGCTGTCGTCGCCGTACCAGGCGATGGTGCGGGCCGCCTCGGCCACCCTGCCCATGAGCTGGTCGGCGTCGAGTTGGAGGGCGGCGGCCACGTCGTCCTGCAGCTCCAACAGGAGCCGGTCGTCGGCCCGCCCCGTGCGCCGGTGCAGCTCGACGCGGACAGTCAGCAGGATGTCGTAGGCGGCTCCCACGCCCGCCGTCGGCTCGGCGACGACCGGACTGGCGGCCCGGGCCAGGGCGACGGCGTGCACGTCACGCAGGCCGCCCCGCCCCTCTTTCACGTCCGGCTCCAGCAGGAAGGCGACCTCGCCGAAGCGCTCGTGACGCGCCGCCACGTGATCGCGCAGCACCGCCAGCCATTTGCGGGCGCCGTTGCGCCAGCGGTCATTGGCCTCGTCGCGGAGGCGCGTGGCCAGAGCGGCGTCGCCCGCCACCAGCCGCGCCGTCTGTAGCCCCAGCATCACCTTGAGGTCGGTCTCGGCGACGTCGAGCGCCTCCTTCACCGTGCGGACGCTGTGGTCGAGGCGAACGCCCGAGTCCCAGATCGGGTACCAGATGCGGTCGGCCACCTCGGCGATGTCGCGCCGGCCCGCGTGGACCAGCACGAGGTCGAGGTCGCTGCCCGGGCACAGCTCGCGGCGGCCGTAGCC
>JAFATL010000509.1 GCA_019243975.1 Actinomycetota bacterium
GGGTTCCTGGTCCAGGAGCCCCACCGGTTCGTGAGCACGCGGGCCGACTGGCGCGTCGTCACCGCCGCCCAGCCGACCGCGGAGCAGTGGGCCGACGTGGAGCTGGCGTGGCGGCTGGTGGGCCACGTCAAGTCCAACGCCATCGTCCTGGTCAAGGACGGTCAGGCGGTGGGCATCGGCGCCGGGCAGCAGAACCGGGTCGAGTCCGGCCAGATCGCCGCCTCCAAGGCTGCCGGGCGAGCCGCTGGCGGCGCGTGTGCAAGCGACGCCTTCTATCCGTTCCCCGATGGCATCGAAGCGGCGGCCGCCGCCGGCGTGGCGGTGGTGATCCAACCAGGCGGTAGCAACGCGCCCGGCGCCGGCGATGCTGCCGCCATCGAGACCGCCGATCGGTTGGGGTTGGCGATGGTGTTCACCGGCGAAAGGCACTTCCTCCATTGAGCGCGAGCCTGCTGCCGGGTGCACCGGTCTCCGACGCCGTCTTCGAGAGCCTCAAGCCGCGCATCGACAAGCTGATCGCGGCCGGCCACCCGCCCGGGTTGGCCACGGTGCTCGTCGGCTCCGACGGCGCCAGCGCCGGCTACGTGCGCATGAAGCACGCCAAGTGCGCCGAGCTCGGGCTCGAGTCGTTCCATGCCGAGCTGCCCGAGGACGCAACGCAGGCCGACCTGCTGGCGGCCGTGCACGAGTTCAACGACGACGGGCGGGTCGACGCCATGCTCGTGCAGCACCCCATCCCCGGCCACCTCGACTACGAAGCGGCCCTCGACGAGATGGACCCCGACAAAGACGCCGACGGGCTGCACCCGGTCAACCTCGGTCGCTTGGCGCTGTCGGTGCCCGCGCCGGTACCGGCCACCCCTGCCGGCATCGAGGCGCTGCTCGCCCACTACGACATCCCGGTGTCCGGTCGCAACGTCGTCATCCTCGGCCGCGGCTTCACCCTGGGCCGCCCGCTGTCGATGCTGCTCAGCCAGAAGCGGCCCACGGCCAACGCGGCGGTGACGGTCGTGCACACTGGCGTCCCCGACTGGCCCGAGTACTCGCGCCGGGCCGACATCTTCATCGCCGCCGCCGGGGTGCCCGGGATCGTGAAGCCCGAGCACGTCAACCCCGGGTCGGTCGTGATCGGCGGGGGCGTGCGCTACGAGGGCCGCACGTTGCTCCCCGACGTCGACGAATCGTGCGCCGAGGTTGCCGGTTGGATCACACCACGCGTGGGCGGCGTCGGGCCGACCACCATCGCCATGCTCTTCCGCAATCTCGTCGAGGCCGCCGAGCGTCGCATCGGAAGCTGAGTGCCTGACGCCGGGGGGCCGGTCCTCGTCTGTCGCGACCTGCGCAAGCGGTACGGCGATCGCACGGCCGTCGACGGCGTCGGCTTCGAGATCGGGGCGGGCGAGTGCTACGGGTTGCTGGGGCCCAACGGCGCGGGCAAGACGACGACCATCTCCATGCTGTGCGGCCTGCTGCACCGCGACGGTGGCGACGTCACCGTCGACGGCAAGCCGGTGCACGAGGGGGCGACCGACGCCAAGGCCGCCATCGGCTACGTGCCCCAGGACATCGCCCTCTACGACGAGCTGACCGCCGCCGACAACCTCACGTTCTTCGGGCGCCTGTACGGCCTGGAAGGCGCGCACCTGAAGGAGCGCATCGAGTTCGCGTTGTCGGTGGTGGGGTTGGCCGACCGGGGCAACGACCGCGTGGGCAGCTATTCGGGCGGCATGAAGCGGCGGGCCAACATCGCCGCCGGCCTGCTGCACGACCCCAAGCTGCTGGTGCTCGACGAGCCGACGGTCGGTGTCGACCCGCAGAGTCGGCACGCCATCCTGGAAACGGTCGCCGGGTTCGGTCGCGAAGGCATGGCCGTGCTGTACACGACGCACTACATGGAGGAGGCGGAGCGGCTCTGTGACCGCGTGGGCGTGATCGACGAGGGCCGCCTCGTCGCCGAAGGCACGCGGCGCGAGCTGGTGGCGCAGGTGGGTGGCCGCGATCGAGTGCGGGTCTCGATGGCGGGGAACGCGACGGAGCTGGCCGACCGGCTGCGCTCGGCCGAGGGCATCGAACAGGTCGAGGTGCACGAGGGCGGGCTCGAGGTACTGGCGGGGGAAGGCCGCCGTGTGCTGCGGACGGTCGTGGACGCGGCGGACGCGTTGGGCGTCGAAGTCGACGGCATCGAAGTGGTGCAGCTCGACCTGGAGGCGGTGTTCCTCCACCTCACCGGCAAGGCCCTCCGTGACTGATCGAGCCGCCTGATGGGCACCGCCCTGCTCATCGCCCGGCACGATCTGCGCCGGCGACTGCGGGACCGCACCGCCATCGTCACCGCCTTCATCGCGCCGCTCGTCATGGCGTCGATCGTCGGTTTCGCTTTCGGCCGCACGTCAGGCGCGGGCTTCCTGCGGGTGGCCATCGCCGACGAGGACCGCACGGCCGCCTCGGCCGGCGCCATTGACAACGTCATCGCCAGTGCGGGGTTGGGGAAGGTGTTCGTGCTCGCCCGCGTGCCCGACGAGGCGACGGCGCGCGCCCAGTTCCGGAGCGGTGCCGCGGGCTCGGCGGTGGTCGTGCACCGTGGCTTCTCCGGCTTGTTCAACGGCCAGGCCCAAGGCACCCCGGTGCTCGTCGAGGCCATCACCAGCGACCACCGCACCTACGCGCAGCAGGTGGCCCAGTCGGTCGTGCGGGCGCTGTACGGCGTGGTGTCGTCGAACGCGCTGGCGGTACGAACGGCCTACACCACCGTCACCGTGACGCCCGCGCAGGTGGAGGCCGTCGGGGCGGCGGCGCGGGCGCAGCCACCGCCGATGCGGATCGTCGACGACGGCATCCAGCCCCGAAAGAGCCTGCTCGGCTACTTCGGGCCGGCGATGGCGATCGTGTTCCTCTTCCTCGGCATCGGCGCGGGTGCGCGTTCACTGCTGGGTGAGCGCGACACGGGGACGTTGGCGCGACTCAAGGCCGCTCCTATCGGCATGGGCCGTGTCGTGGCCGGCAAGGTGGGCGCCGTCCTCGCCTTGGCGATGCTCAGCATCGTGGTGGTGTGGGTCGCCACGACGGTGGCGTTCGGCGCCTACTGGGGGCCGGCGCTGGCGGTGCTGGCCCTGTGCGCGGCCACCGTGCTGGCCTTCGGCGGCATCGCGCTGTTGCTCACGGTGTCGTCGAAGACGCCCGCCCAGAGCGACGCCACCATGGCCATCGTGGCCTTCGTGCTGGCGCTGCTCGGCGGCAACTTCTTCCCACCCGGGTCGCTGCCGCCCCTCCTGCAGCGCCTCGCCCTCGCCACCCCGAACGGGTGGGCCTTGCAGGGGTTCGGCAACCTCGCCCTCGACCAGGGCGGGTTCCGCGACATCGTGCCGGCGCTGGTCGTGCTGCTGCTCATCGGCGCGGCCGTCGGTGGCGTGGCGCTGACGCGCCTGCGCAGCTTGGTGGAGATGACGTGAGCGGAAAGATCGCCGCGATCATGCGGACGAACCGGTTGCGGGTGAAGGGCGACCGGCGCGTGCAGTTCCTCCTCGTCGGGCTGCCCGTGTTGATCATGGTGCTGGTCGGCACCATCTTCGGCACCGGTGGCAAGCGGGTGCCCGTCGGCGTCATCAGCACGGGAAGTGGTTCGCTGGGTGCCGACCTGGTCAGTCGCCTGCGCGAGCAGCCCGACATCAGCGTGCGCACGTACCACCACCAGTCGCACCTTCGCAGCGACGTGCGCCGCACCCGGATCCTCGCCGGGGTCATCATCCCCAACGGGTACGACGCGTCGTTGCGCGCCGGCCGTCCCGCCCAGGTGCACGTCGTCATGCAGCCCGGCCGCACCGATACGGCCAACGCACGCGTCGACATCAGCGAGGCCGTGGCGACCCAAGCGGCCATCGTGACCGCGGCGCGCGTTGCGCGCGATCAGACCGGCGCGTCGCTGGACGCCAGCCTCCGCAGGGCGACCGACCTGGTCGCGCAGTTCGACAAGCGGACGCGCCGGGTGAAAGAGCACCGCAGTGCGTTCTCCTATACGGCGCCGTCGAACCTGGTGCTGTTCCTCTTCATCACCAGCATCAGCTTCGGCAGTGGGTTCGTCGCCACCCGGCGCTACGGCGTGCTGCGGCGCATGCTCGCCACGCCCACGCGACCAACGACGATCATGCTCGGGTTCGCCGGCTCAGCCGTCGGCGTGGCCCTCGCCCAGATCGTCGGCCTGCTCGCCGTGGGGTACTTGCTGTTCGGGGTGAAGTGGGGCGACCCGCTGGCGCTGGGCATGCTCGTCGTGCTGCTGGCGATCGCCGGCGCCGCCGCCAACCTCGTCACCGGCACGGTGGCCAATACACCGGAGCAGGCGATCTCCGTCGGAGTGCCCGTGGGCATCGCCCTCGGCATGTTGGGCGGCACCATGTGGCCGCTCGAGGGCGTGGGCCCGGTGATGCGGGCCGTGGGCCACGTGTTCCCGCACGCGTGGGCGATGGACGCGTTCGTGTCGCTCATCTTCCATCATGGCCACGTGCGCAACGTGGCCCCCGACCTGCTCGCCATCGGCCTGTGGGCAGTCGGGCTGGCGGTGGTGGCGTCGATACGGCTGCGGCGCGTCGTGGTGCGGGTGGGATGACAACGTGACGGAAACGACGCGTCTGGAGGCATTCAGCGACGGGGTGTTGGCGGTGGCCATCACGTTGCTCGTGCTCGACCTCCACGATCCCGGCGTCCATCTTCCCCACGGCCTCGCTCGGGCCCTGCTCGACCAGTGGCCCGCGTACGCGACCTACGCGGTGAGCTTCCTCACCATCGGCGTCATCTGGGTGAACCACCACGACGTCTTCGACCGCATCGCCGCCGTCGACCGCCGGCTCAAGTTCATCAACCTGCTGCTGCTGATGGTCGTGGTCGTCATCCCGTTCTCCACCGCCCTGCTGTCGCACCACTTCCGCGATGGATCCAATGGCCATGCCGCGGCCGTGTTCTACGGGCTGGTCGCCATGGCGATGGGCTTGGCCTTCACCTCGATGTGGGTGTACCTCGGTCGCCACCCCGAGCTGCTCGCCGACGGGCACGACGCCGCCTACGCCCGCGGGCGGTCGGTGCGGACCGCCGTGTTCGGCCCCGCCGTCTACGCGGTAGCGACGGTCATCGGCCTGGTGAGCGCGGCGGCGAGCCTGATCCTGTACGCGGCCGTGCCGATGTACTTCGCCTTCGCCCGCAGCGCCGACGCCGGGCCTACGAACCGCTGAAGAGGATGTGGTCGGGCACCAGGTTGACGAGGAGCCCGATCACCAGGCACACCGCCGCCAGGGCGATGACCCAGCGGCCCCGGCGATCGCCGCGCACCACCGCCATGCCGCCGCAGATCATGCCCAGCGGCCCGAACACATACGGCAGGAGCCAGATCGCCATCGCCGCCGAGATGCACCCGACGACGAGCGTCGACTGGGTGTGGGAGGGCGGGCTCGGCGCGTCGGGCGGAGTAACGACGGTGGACTGCTCAGGCACGCTCCGAGGCTACCGCCGGGTATCCCGTGAACGACATTCGGCCCCCGGCCGTAGGCTGGGGTATGGCCAAGATCGCTGATCTCCTCGCCGCCGGCCCGACGTACTCGTTCGAGTTCATGCCTCCGAAGACGCCCGAGATGCTGCGCGACTTGGAGAAGACGCTGCAGCAGCTCGAGCCGTTGCAGCCGTCGTTCTGCTCGGTCACCTATGGCGCCGGTGGGTCGACCCGCTCGCACACCAAGGACGCGGTGATGCACATCCACCACGACACGTCGATGGTGGCGATGCCGCACCTCACCTGCGTGGGCCAGACGCGCGGCGAGATCCGCGAGCTACTCGAGTCGTACCGCGACGCCGGCCTCGAGAACGTGTTGGCTTTGGCAGGCGATCCGCCGCAGGACGGCGTCGACCCGGGCGAGTTCAAGTACGCGGTGGAGCTGATCGAGCTGGCGCGCGAAGTCGGCGACTTCTCCTTCGGCGTGGCCGCCTTCCCCGAGGTGCACCCCAAGTCGACCGACCGAGCCACCGACCGCCGGTACCTCGCCGAGAAACTGGCGGTGGCCGACTTCGCCATCACCCAGTTCTTCTGGACTGTCGACCACTACTTCCGCCTGATCGACGAGCTCGATGCCATCGGTTGCACCACGCCGGTGATCCCGAGCATCTTCCCGATCGTCAACGTCGCCGGGGCCAAGCGCTTCTCCGCCATCAACGGCGCCGAGTTCCCCGACTGGCTGGCCGCGCGGGTCGACCCCCTCGCCGACAACGCCGAAGAGCTCCGCAAGGTCGGCGTTGAAATCGCCACCGACCTGGGCCAACAACTGCTCGACGGCGGCGTCCCCGGCCTGCACATCTACACCATGAACCGCGCCAACTCCGCCACGACGGTCTGGAACAACCTCAACCACAGCGCCCGCCGCTAACGGGCCGCACGCGCGGCCGCGCCGACGAAGTGGACCTTTCCTGCTGCGTTCTGCGCCGTCCGCGCACTTTGCGCAGCAGGAAGGGTCCAACTCATCGCAGTGAG
>JAFATL010000523.1 GCA_019243975.1 Actinomycetota bacterium
CGTCGAGGTCATCGCCTCCGGGGTCGAGGACTACTACCTGTCAGGCCACGAAGCGCCTGGGTGCTGGACCGGCAAGGGCGCGGCCGAGCTCGGCCTGGAGGGACGGGTTCTTCCCGATGACCTGCGCGCCGTGCTCGAGGGCGACGATCCCCACAGCGGCGAGCGCCTCGTCGGCTGGCACAAGCGGCCCGGCTACGACCTGACGCTCTCGGCGCCGAAGTCGGTCAGCCTGCTGTGGGGGCTCGGCAATCGGTCGACGGCGGCGGCCGTCGAGGAGTCCCACGAGGCGGCCGTCGACGCAGCCATCGCCTATCTCGAAGACGCGGCATGCCTGGTTCGCCGGGGAAGGGGTGGACGCGTGCGCCTCCCCGGCGTGGGTCTCGTCGGCGCGTCGTTCCGTCACCGCACCAGCCGCGCCGGCGACCCCAACCTCCACAGCCACGTCGTGGTGGCCAACATGACGCAGGCGCCCGATGGCGAGTGGAGTTCGCTGTTCGGCGCGGCGATCTATCGCCACGCCCGAACCGCCGGCCACGTGTACCAGGCGGTGCTGCGCCACGGCTTGAGTACGCGCCTCGGCGTCGGCTTCGAACCGGCGCAACGCGGGGTGGGTGAGGTGGCGGGCGTCCCGTTGAACGCCCGGCGGGCGTTCAGCAAGCGGCGCGTGGAGATCGAGAAGGCGATGGCCGACCACGGGACGCACTCCCGTCGCGGCGCCCAGGTCGCCGCCCTCGACACGCGGCCGGCCAAGGAGCTCGGCATCTCGGAGCTCGCTCTGCGGCAACGCTGGCGCGAGCAGGCCCGTGAGCTTGGCGTCGACGTCGCCGGCCTGGCGCGACACAAACTCCCGAGAACAGCGGAGGAACCGCCGGCCGATCTTGGTCGGCAGCTGACCGAGGAGCACGCCACCTTCGATCGCCGGGCCGTGCTGTGTGCGGTGGCCGAGAGCTGCACTCAGGGACTGCCCTACGCAAAGCTCACCTCGCGGGGGGAAGCCTTCCTCGCCAGTGCCGACGTCCGGGAGGTGGCGCCTGGCCGGTGGACGACGCCGGAGATGCTCGCCATCGAGAAGGACGCGCTGCAGCTCGCGACGTCGGCGCGGCCGGTGCGCGCCGTGCATCGCGACGTTGTGGCCGCGGCGATGGCCGCTCGCCCGTCGCTGAGCGCCGAGCAGCGCCGCGCGGTCGAGGCCGTAACGACGCGCACCGAGCCGGTCGCAGTGGTCGTGGGCCAAGCCGGCTCGGGCAAGACCTTCGCCCTCGATGCGGCTCGGGCGGCGTGGCAGGGCGCAGGCCAGCAGGTGATCGGCGCGGCACTGGCGGCCCGCGCCGCCCGGCAGCTGGAGGTCGGCTCGGGCATCCCGTCCTCGACGATCACGTCGCTCCTTTCCGACCTCGACGACGGCCGCCGGGCACTCGGACCCGACCACGTGGTGGTGATCGACGAAGCGGGCATGGTCGGCACCCGCGACTTGCATCGCCTGGTCCACGCGACCGCCGCGGCGTCGGCCAAGCTCGTGCTCGTTGGCGACAACCGCCAGCTGGCCGAGATCGCAGCCGGCGGGCTGTTCTCCGCGTTCGCCCGCCGGCTCGGGTGTGCGGAGCTCACCGAGAACCGCCGGATACGCGACGGCATCCAGCGAGCGGTTGCCCATGCACTGCGCGACCGCGATATCGGCCGGGCGCTGCAGCGGCTGCGCCGAAGTGACCGCCTCGTGTTGAAGGACAACGCCGAGGAGCTGCGGAACCGGATGGCCGAGGATTGGCTGCTCGAGCATCGCGCCGGCGGCCATACGGTGATGTTGGCCCTGCACCGAGCCGACGTCGCCGACCTCAACCGCCGCGTTCGTTCCCAGCTCCGCGCCGTCGGTGAGCTGGGGGACTCAGTCGTGCGGCTCGGCGAACTCGACTTCGCCGTCGGCGACCGCGTGGTGGCCCTTCGCAATCGACGGAGCATCGGTTTGCTCAACGGCACACAGGGAACGGTGCAGGGCCGCTCCGGCACCGGCCTCGTCGTCGCGACCGATGAGGGCACAGCCGTTGAGGTGCCGCTCGAGTACCTCCGCGAGGGACACCTCACGCACGCCTATGCGCTGACCATCCACAAGAGCCAAGGCATGACCTGCGACGTCGCCCTCGTGCTCGGCGATGACGGTCTCCATGCAGAAGCTGGCTACACCGCCATGACCCGGGGTCGGGCGATCAACCGCCTGTATGCCGTCACTGCGGACGACCACAGCGATTTGGTGGCCGATCTCAGGCGATCGCTGGAGCGGAGCACGGCGAAGACGGCGGCCATCGAGTACCTGGACATTGCACGGTGACGTCAGCGCGGCCCAAGCGAGCGACGCCGGAGGAAGTGCACCCGGCGGTTGAGTACGTCAGGCGCCTTCGACTGCGAGCTGGGCTTCCGCCGTCGCTGACCTCGATTGATGTCCTCGCTCGAGTGGTCGCGATATTCAGGCCCGCGGATCGATCACCAGGCGATCAGCATCGAACAGACGACGGCGAGCGCCGGCCGGCTTGACGACGATCGGTCGCAACAACGCCTCGGTAAGTCGGTGCTGGAACTCGACGCCCCGCTCCGTCCATGCCTTCACCAGGCCGTCGTAGGTAGCCGGGACGTCCGCCAAGACGCGGTTGCCGGTCTGGTGGGCCATCTCCGCCTCGATCGCCTGCGCGTCGGCATCCAGCTGCTCGACGCGCGCGCGATAACGGGCCCGATCGATGTCGCCCTCGGTGTAGAGGTCGACGAGTCGATCGCGTTTCGACTCGATTCGTCGAAGCTCGGCTACCAGGCTCGCCCCACCGTCGCCGTCGCCTGCTGCTCCAAGGCTGGTCAGCACAGCGCGAGTCTCGGGGTCAGCGAGCATGCCGCACACGATGTCGCGGACATGATCCTCGACGCCTTGCGCCTGAATCCGGATACCACCGCAGCCATCGAGTCCTGGTCCCGAACGGCACGCATACGACCGGCCGCCACCTTCTCGCGCGAGCGATCGAAGCGGTTGATCGCACCTCCCGCACCGGAGCAGTCCTACAAGGGGGTAGGTGCGAGCACGACGACCGAGCTTGCGTTTCGGTGCGAGAGCAACGAGCAACTGCTCGCGAAGATCGGCGCTAACGATGGCGGGCCACTGGCCCTTGCTGACGACGGCACCGCGGTGTTCGCGCAGCCCTGCGATGCGCCCGGACTTGAGGATCGACGTCAGCGTCTGCACGGTCCACGGCCGTCCGGTGACGGTCGGCACGCCGCGGGTGTTCCAGTCCCCGCAGATGCCCCACGTTGACTCGCCCGCGAGCACGCGGCGAGCGGCCTCGTCGATAAGAGCGGCTTCCTCCGGAACGATCCCGCTGAAGTCTCGTGTGTAGCCGTAAGCGCGGCGCCCGGCGCTCCGCGGCACGCCATCGCGGGCCTCGCGGCGTCGAACATCGCGCATTCGGTCTGACGTCTTCTTCGACTCCTCGCGGTCCATCGCGGAGCGGATGCCGATCTCGAACTCGCTGACCCATCCGTCGGTCGTCGCGACGGCGCGGTCTGGATCCCGGCCGGCTGTGTCGAATGCGTCGACCAGCGGTGCCCATCCAGGCCCGCCGCCCCGCGAGAGACGGTCGGTCTTGTAGGTCACGACGCAGTCGACGTCTCCGTCGCGGATCAGCGTCAGCAGCTCTTGGAACTTTGGCCGGCTGCGCCCGCGGTTGCGATAGCCGGACGTCGACGGCGCCTCGACCAGTTCGACGACGACCTTCAGCTTGAGGCGCTTGGCCGTCGCCCGGCACGCGTCGACCTGGGCCTTGAGGGAGGCGGAACCCTCCCGGGTTATGGACTGTCGGGCGTAGATGGCAGCACGGAGCGCCATAGGTAGTCAAATTCTAGCATGTTGACCAACACGCTCAACACACCGATTGAGGCATTCCAACGTGCCTACCCGATGCGCGTGCGACGGTATCGCCTCCGGCGCGGCAGCGGCGGCGCAGGGGCGTTCCCGGGTGGCGACGGCATCGAACGCGACCTCGAGATGCTCGAAGACGCGACCGTCTCGCTCATCACCGAACGCCGCGTCTCGCGTCCGTGGGGCCTGGCCGGCGGCCAGCCCGGCGCCGCTGGCGAGAACTGGCTGCTCCCATCCGGTGACGAGTCGCGCAAACGACGCCTGCCCGACAAGGTCACCGTCCACCTCCAGGCCGGGGACGTCGTCCGCGTCCTCACCCCCAGCGGCGGCGGCTGGGGCGAACCTCTCCCGAGCTGACAGGTGAATCCTGCTCAGTCGAGGGTGGCGGCCAAGCGCTTCGGGGCGGTGAGGCGGTAGGCCTCGGTCATCAGCTCGGCGACTTCTGCCCAGTCGACGTCGTCGCGGTCGAGCCAGACGCCGACCCAGCCGCGGGGCCCGAGGTAGGGCGGGACGAAGTAGCGCTCGGCGTCGGTGTTCATCAACGTCTCCTGCTCACCGGGCGCGGCCTTGAGGTGGAGGCCGAGCCGGCCGTCACCGTGGTGGTCGTCGGTGAACCAGGCGAAGTTCTTGTTGCGGATCTTGTACACCGCGTGGCGATTGTCGACACCACCGGTGTCCATCTCGACTTCGGGCAGGCGGGCGCAGATTCTCTCCAGCTTCGACTTGCACGCCCTCGCCGTCGGCCGCGCCATCGTGCGCGTCTACCCGTGGACGGGCGGGTGCTTGTCGGCCCACGGCTGGGCCTGCTCGAGCTGCGACGCCAAACGAATCAGCACGTCTTCGCGGCCGTAGTCGCCGACGAATTGGATGCCGATCGGCAGGCCGTCGGCCGACCACGCCAGCGGGAGTGAGATGCCGGGCTGGCCCGTGATGTTGAACTGCGCGGTGTACTGCAGGTAGGCGATGACGCGGTTGAGGCCCTCCTCCGGATCGCTCAGGTAGCCGAGCGGCGGAGGTGGACCATTGAGCACGGGTGTGACAAGCACGTCGAACCCGTCGGTCGCCCACCACGCCGCCATGCG
>JAFATL010000569.1 GCA_019243975.1 Actinomycetota bacterium
GCAACCGACGCATCGAGCACGTCGGACCCGGGCGCGGCGCGCGACCCGATGGCGACGTGGGCGTGGTCGAGGGCGTCGACGAGCGACGGCAGGTCGCGCAGGTCGGTCGACAGGTCGGCGTCCATGAACACGATGCGCCGCCCCCGGGCCCGGGCCACGCCGGCGCGTACGGCCGCGCCCTTGCCCTGGTTGGCGGGCAGGCGCACGACCATGGCGTGGGGCAGGGGAGCGAGCAGGACCGAGGCCACGTTGGCGGTGGCGTCGGCGCTGCCGTCGTCGACCACGATCAACTCGGTGTCGTCGGGATCGACGGCGCGGGAGAGCGCGTCGAGTGTGGCCGGCAGGCGCAGCTCTTCGTTCCACGCCGGAACGACGACGCTCACCGCCGGCGTGCGGCGGGCAGTCCGTTGGCGGAGCACGTTGAAGGGGCGAGGCGGCGCGGTGACGCGCGGCGCCGCCAGCAACTGCGCGACGAGCGCAGCCAAGGCGAGGCCTTGGGCCACGAACACGGCGGCGGCGAACACCACGGCCGACGGATGGGTGGCAGCGACGCTCAGTTCGACGGCAACCGCGGCGAGCAGACCGAGCCAAGGCCGGCGGCCGCCGCGGGCGATGGCGAGATGCACCCCGACCGACGTGGCGGCGGCCATGGCCATCGCACCACCCAGCAGCGCCAGCACGATGTCGTCAGGACGTTGCCGGCCGAAGATCCACGTGAGCACGGGCTGGCCGGCGACCAGGCCGAGCGCCATGACCACGCCAGCGCCGGCTGTGAGTGCGACGGGCCTGAGAACTGCCGCCTGTCCGGCCGCCCGGCGGGCCTTGGGGAACACGGCCAGGCCGGCAGCGGCCAAACCGACCACGATCGCCTTGGACGGCAGCGCGGCCAGGTCGTAGGCGCCGGCGCGCGAGCGCAAGGCGACGGGGGCGAGCAGCACGTCCAGCTGCGCGACCAGCGCCAGGAGGCCGAGCGACAGGGTGGTGTCGACCAGGCCGCCGAGCGACGCGTGGTCGTGCGAGGCCGACCCGGTGCCGACGTGCAGGGGCGTGGCGACGGCCGACGCGCTGACCGCGCACACCAGCGCCAGGGCGACGCCGGTCGCGCCCCACAGCGCACCGGCGACGACGCCGAGCACGACGCGGCACAACGCCTCGATGGCGAGGCTGCGGCCCACGGCGCGGAACTGGTCGGCGCCGAGGTGCGCCCCGCGCCGGATCGCCACCGTGCACAACGGCACGAGGAGCACCGCCAGCAGCGGCCCGACGACCAGAGGCAGGTGGAGTGCGGGTGCGCCCGCGACAACAACGACGGCGATGGCCAACACGAGCCCACGCGGCAGCGCCGGCGCAGGCTCCCCGTCGGTCGCCGCCGCCGCAGCCCGCAGCTGCAGGGCGCCGGGCAGAACGGCCAGCACCAGTCCGGCGGTGAGGACGGTCGCGCAGGCGGCGAACGCGGATGGCGAGAGCCGGCGAGCGAGCACTGCCAGCACGAGTCCGCTCGACCCGGTGACCGCCAGCAGACCGAACCACAGCCAGCCCGAACTACCCCCGGTGTCCCCCTTGTTCTCCGCCCGTCGGGTCGTCACGTTCGCGTAGTCCGGTCTTCGCCCCCGCCCGAAGTGTCCACACCGCCCCGTCACGCGCCCAGGGCCATTTCGGTGAACCACCCAGCCGCGCTACCGATTCATGACGCTGACTGACCGTCTCTCGCGCATTCGCTCCCGGTGGGAGTGGTGGTGTGGCGTCGCGCTCGGGATCGCGGTGGTCGGTCCCGGTTTGGCCCCCGGTGGGTTGTTGAGCCTCGACCTGGTCGCCACGCCACGCATCCCGGTGCCGTCGGGAATCTGGGGCGTCGGGCCCGACTTGCCCCGCCGCGTGCCGTACGGCGTGGTTGTGGCGTGGCTGTCGCAACTGATCGGCGGACCGCTGACGATCAAGCTGCTGCTCGTTGCGTGCGTGGCGTCGGCGTTCGCCGGCGCGGCCCGGCTCGTGCGCGACCAACCGGGATGGACGCGCGCTGCCGCCGGGCTGCTCTACGCGCTCAGTCCGTTCACGTTGACGCGCATCGGTGTCGGGCACATCGGTCTGCTCCTGGGGATGGCGGTGTTGCCCTGGGCGGTGCCCTGGTTGCTCCGGCCCGCCGACGAGCGTGCGCGCGCGTTGCTGTGGGCCACTGCTCTCGGGCTCACGGGCTTTGCCGGCGGTGTGTTCGCGTTGCTGTTGCTCGGCATCGGATTGGTTGCCGACCGGGGTCGGCGGGCTTTGCAGACCGTCGGCGTCGCCGTTGTGTCGCAGCTGCCGTGGGTCGTGCCTGCCATCGCCGTGGCGACCACCAGCGGACCCGTACGCCCGGCGGGCGGCTTCGCCACGCGCGACGGCGGCGCCACCGGGCTGCTGCAGCTGGTGTCGGGTCACGGGTTCTGGCGGGCCAGCAGCCAGGTGGGCGCCACCGGTCTCGGCACGGCACTGCTCGGGTTCGCGTTGTTGGCGCTCGCGATCATTGGTGAGCGCGACCTGCCCCGGCCGTGGCGACGTCGCGCCACGGCGGCCGCCGCGGTCGGTTTCGTCATTGCCGCCGCCAGCGGAGCGCCCGGTCTCGACCACGTGTACCGCAGCCTGACGGCGAGCGGGCCGGGGTTGCTGCTGCGCGAGAGCCAGCGCGTCCTGCCCCTGTTCCTCGTGTGGTTGGCTCCCGCGGCTGCCCTCGGCGGTCGCGAGCTGGCGCGCCGCGCTGCCCGGGCCCACGCGGTCGTGTACGTCGCTGCCCCCGCCGTCATTGCCGTCGCGCTGGCGGTACCCGGCCTCTGGGGCGTCGGCGGCCGGCTCGAGCCGGTGCAGTTCCCCGACGGATGGAAGCGCGTGCGCGCCGAGGTGACGCGACACCCCGGCACCGTGCTGGCACTGCCGTGGCACGAGTACCTCGACATCGGCTTCGCCGGCGGTCGGCGCGTCCTCAACCCGCTTCCTGACTACCTGGGCGGCGACGTCATCACGTCGTCGGATCCCGAGCTCGGCGCGGGGGACCAGGAGCGGGCTGACCGCCGTGAACGTCGCGCCCGCGTGGTCGTCGCGGAGCTACGCAACGGCAGGCCCGCCAGTGAAAATTTGGCCCAGCTCGGCGTGCGCTGGGTCGTGGTCATGCACCAGGTCGACTGGGCGAGTTACACGGGCTTGGCGCGCGACGACGGCCTCACGGCGACGGTGCGAAGTCCCTCCGTAGACCTGTACGAAGTGCGCGATTCGCGGCCGTTCCGCGCCGCGGGAGCGCCGCACCGAGGGTGGCCGGCGGCGCTCGTGCTGCTCGCCGACGTCGTCACGACCGTCGCCTGCGCCCGCGCGTGGGGTAGTTGCAGAGTCACTCATCGTCACGTACGGTCACTCTCAGCGGTCAAACGGAGGTAGTGAGCAGATGGGTCGTCTGGTACGGATCCTGATGCTGGGGGTGGTGGCGGTGGGCCTCATGCTGGCCCTGACCACGGCGTCGTCGAGTGGCAAGACCCTGGGTCAAGCCAGCGGCTACGGCGACGACACCATCCCGCCGTCGCAGATCGAGACGGCCACGCCGGCGAACACCTCCGGCACATCCGGCAGTGGGGGAGGCCACGCGACCCTGATCTTCGGGTTGGGTCTGGTGGTTGTCGTACTCGGCGGGGCTGGGGCCTACGCATACAGCCGAACCCGACCCTGACGGGGAGGGCTCCCTACACAACTGAACCGGGGGTGCGGGACCGGAATGACGGCCGACCAGTCACGCCTGCAGCGTGAGAAGGAAGAGGAAGAACAGGAGCTGATCGACGTCACCCGTCGGCAGTTCTTGAAGGTCGCCGGAGTCGGCGGCCTGGCGGCGGCACTCGGCCCGGCGCTGCTGACCGCGTGCGCCAAGGGCGGCACGTCGTCGTCGAGCAGCGCTGCCAACATCGGCGTGTCGGGCGAGGGCAGCATCAAGGTCGGCGTAACCGCGCCGTACTCGGGCATCGCGTCGTTCGCCGGTGTCATCGTCAACAACTCGTTGAACGCGGCGGTGCAGCAGCTCAACAGCCAGGGCGGCATCGGCGGCCGCAAGATCGAGCTCCTGCTGCGCGACACCGGCGTCGACCCGCAGAACGGGCCCAAGGCCTACACGGAACTGAGCAACACGCCGGGCGTCGTCGGCATCTTGTGGTGCGGCGCCGGGCTCGAGCAGGCGCTGCCGCAGATCAAGCGCGACGGCTTCCCGGTGGTCTCGGTGTTCGGCGACCTCGAGTCGGCCAACGAGCTCTACCCCAGCGGTGCGGCGTCGGGTCGTTCGGTGTTCCAGATGATCATCCCGGGCAACTACGCGGTCGACACACTGGCCGACTACGCGAAGAACGACCGCGGCTACTCGAGCGCCGCGCTGCTCGCGGACACGGTGACCGACCCGAACGGACTCGTGCCGAAGGCGTTCCGCGCCGCCATGGCCAAGCAGGGCATCGCCATCAAGGGCATCGAGACGTTCACCATCAACGACTCCGACTACGGCCCGCAGCTCCAGCGCATCAAGGCGGGCCGTCCCGAGACGCTGTGGATCTGGGGCCTGACCGCCAACACCGCCGCCATCGTCAAGGCGCTGGCCGCGCTCGACGCCAGCTACGTCGATACCCCGACCGCCAAGGGCCCGGGCTGGCACCCGCACATCATCGGCTCGCCCGGCGCCACCGGCGACAAGAGCTGGATCCAGCTGGCCGGAGACGCCGCCAAGGTGGGCACCGTCACGGCGTGGCACGTGGGCGGTCTCATCGGTCTGCCGCAGTTCGCCATCGCCGGCTGGATGAAGAAGTACCTCAACAAGCAGCCGACCGGTGGCGAGGAGTCGCCCGCCGACGGCCTGGCCACGTTGCTCGAGGGCATCAAGAAGGCCGGCAGCACCGACCGGGCCAAGATCGTCGAGGGCATCGAGACGATGGGCCCGATCAAGTTCGCCTCGATTCCGTTCAGCTTCTCGTCCACTCGCCACCTCAACAAGACGCGCGACGACATGATCCTCGTGACCATGGAGCGCGGCGGCACTGGCCCGGCGCCGACCGACCCGCCGTACCAGCTCGGCAAGGAGTGGAAGGAGCAGTCGCTCGCCAACACCGCGGCCGGCCCCACCCACCTCGTGCGCCCGACGCTGGAGGCCAACAAGCGTGCGCATCCCGACGTGATGGACGTCGTCCTCAAGCAGGGCTACGGCACGCAATGCACCAAGCACGCCGACGGCACCCTCGGCAAAGAGTGCAAGATCCATTGACCAACCTGGTTCAAATCATTGTCTCGACGCTCACCGTTGGTTCGGTGCTGGCGCTGGTGGCGATGGGTTACAACCTGGTGTTCTCGTCGACGCGCGTCGTGAACTTCGCCCAGGGGTCGATGATCGTGATCGCCGGCTTCATCGCCTACGCGATGACGCGCAGCGGCGTGCCCATCTGGCTGGCGTTCGTGTGGACGATCATCTTCTCGGCGGGCATCGGCGTGGTGATCGAGCTGGTTGCGATACGCCCGCTCGGCAAGTTCGACCCCACGACCAATGTGGGGTGGATCCTCACCACGTTCTCCATCGGCTTGGTGGCGACCGACCTCATCCGGGTCACGATCGACGCGTCGGCGCATCCCTTGCCGGCGCTGGTCGGGTCGTTGTTCGGCTGGAAGGGCTCGCAGGTGTCGGGCGTTGCCGTTTCCCCGACCGACGGCCTGATCGTGCTCGCCGCCATCTCGCTGATGGTCGGCCTCGAGGCGATGCAGACGCGCACGATGATCGGGCGGGCGTTCCGGGCCGTGGCGCAGGACAAGCAGGCGGCGTCGTTGATGGGCATCAACACCAACGTGGTGGTGCGGGCCACGTTCGCGCTGGCGGGCGCGTTGGCCGCCGTGGGCGCGGTGCTGCTGGCGCCCAAGCTGTTCGTGAAGTTGGAGAACGGGCTGCTCCTCGGCTTCCAGGCGTTCATCGCCGCCGTGCTCGGCGGTCTGGGCTCGGTGCGGGGTGCGGTGGCCGGCGGCTACGCGATCGCCCTCACGTCGGCGATCGTGAAGACGATCTCGGCATCGTCGGCCAAGTTCGAACCGCTAGTGATCTTCGCTCTGTTCCTGCTGGTGCTGGTGGCCCGGCCGTCCGGCATCTTCGGCACACCGGCCATCGAGAAGGTCTGAGTCGATGGCCATCGGATCTGCCGCGCCGGCCCCGGCGCCCATCGGTGCCATCGGGCGCTTCGTCGAGTCGCATCACCTCAAGCGGGCGATGGCGCCGGCCGCACTGGTGTTGTTCATCATCATGTTCGGCTACACGCAGGCGAGCAGCGCCAAGTGGCTCGACCTGGGCACCGAGGCGATGTATCTC
>JAFATL010000666.1 GCA_019243975.1 Actinomycetota bacterium
TCAGCCAGGCTCATGTTGAAGTGGGCGCCCGAGCCCCATGCCCCCGTGTACGGCTTGGGCATGAAGGTGGCGAACAGGCCCGTCTCCTTGGCCACCTGCTTGACCATCAACCGGAACAAGGTGAGCCGGTCGGCCATCTGCAGCACCGGCGCGTAGTCGAAGTCGAACTCGTACTGGCCGTCACCGCCCTCGGCGTCGAAGCTGAACACGCCGAACCCGGCGGCATTCATGTACTTCACCATCGGGTCGAGGAACGTCATGGCGTCGAGGGTCGCCTCCACGTCGTAGCCCGGCGTCGGCTTCAGCGAACCCGTGCGCCACCCGGGCGTGAGGTACCCGCTGGGGTCGGTGATCGACGACTCCTTGACTGCGTAGATCTCCGTCTCGCACCCGAGGTTCATCAGGAAGCCGGCGTCGGCCGCCATGCCGACCTGCCGCTTCAGAACCGAGCGGGTGCAGTGAGCGAACGGCTCGCTGCCGCCGTAGGCGAGGTCGGCCGCCATCCAGGCGAAGCGCGCATCCCACGGCAGGACGGTCAACGTCGTCGGGTCGGGCAGGGCGACGCATTCGTCCTCGTTGGGCGTCATCTGGCCGAGGTCCCCGAGTCCCCGCGGCGTGTATCGCTCGTGGCCGGCGAGCAAAGCGGGCAGGTGGTGCACGGGCACGGCTTTGGACTTGGCCCGGCCGGTGACGTCGATGAAGCTGCCGAACACGTACTCCACACCTTGCGCGGCCAGCTCCTTGGCGAGCTGCTCATGGTCGGGGGAGACGGGAACGATGGTGTCCATGGCTGCCTTCCTGGATGCGATCAGGGACTGGGTGGAACGAGCGCGGGTGGTGCTTGGCCAAGGGGCGGGGCTTCGCGCCGTCCCCTCTCGACGCAGTCGGCGATGGCAGCCACCGTGAGGTCGACCAGCTTGCGGCCGAGCTCGTCGGTGGCCTCCGACGGCCTGCCGGTGACGCCGTTGGTCGACAGCGCCGGCGCCGTGTAACGAAACACCAGGCCCTCGGTGCGATCGGGATCGTCGGCCTCGGCCAAACGGTCGAGATGGACGAGGTGCGGCGCCAGCGCCAGCATCACGGATGTCTCGGTGCGGTTGGCGTGAAGGTCCTCGCCGTCGAGCACCGACTCAGCGGCGACCGTGGGGTCGAGCTGCCACCAATGCAGCACGCCGACCCGAAGGTCGGGCCGGAACAGGCGCAGGTGGTCGGTGGCGATTGCGAGTGAGGCGGCGTTACCGAAATGAGCGTTGACGAACAGCAGGCGCGTCACACCACTGATCGCGGCCCACTCCGCCCACTGCCTTGCCAACGCGCCGAGTTGTTCGGGCGAGACGGAAAGCGTTCCTGGCAGGACAGTGCCGTGGCCGTAGCTGCAACCCACAGGGATCGCGGGGAGCACGATGGCGCCGGTGGCATCAGCAGCCCGTTCGCACAACGCGGTGGCGATGATCGTGTCGGTGCCAGTGGGCAAGTGAGGGCCGTGTTGCTCGGTGGCGCCCACCGGGACGAGACCCATCGCGCCCTCGCGGCCGACGTGGCCCACCTCGGGCCACGCCATGTCGGACCACGTCCCCGGTGCCATGGCTCCATCCCACAGGCCGCACGTTCCCGGTCCGTTGCCCGCCGATGAACCGTCGGTGGCAGCGTGCTGACCTGATGCTTACGCCGGTCTGATCGACTCCTTGCTGCTTTCTGCCACGCGCAGCCGTTCAACGAACCGAAACCGACCAGAAACATCTCGACGCTAAGACAGTTCCTCGTGGAGGAGTCGGCCGTCGTGATGCTGCGCTGGCCCGAAGAGGAGGCCCGCCGTGCCGCGCTCAGCGAGCGGGGGGAGGCTCGGCTCCTTCTGGTCGACCAAGGCGCAACGGCCCCCGAGGTGGTCGACGCCCTCGAGGACTGGATCCGGGTGCCGGCGGACGAGGCCGACGTTCGGGCGCGCGCAGACACGCTCGAGCGTCGCCGGAACTCGCGTCAATATCCGCACCCGACGGTCGACGACAACGGCTTGCTCCGCTTTGGCACGTCGTGGGTGGCGTTGGCACCGGTGGAGTCACGGCTCGTCGCCGTCCTCGTCCAGCGCTACGGCACGGTCGTCGGGCGCCAGGTGCTCACGAGAGCTGGTTGGCAGGGAGTCGTCCCGAGCCGCAATGCCCTCGATGTGAAGATCCTCCGTCTGCGCAGGCGGCTCGCTCCCTTGGGGCTCTCGATCCGCACGGTGCGCGCCCGTGGCTACCTCCTCGAAGCGACGGGTGCTAGCGACCCATGACCTCGACTCGGTCGTGGACGAACGTGAGCTTGGTGATCACCGGAGGACTGAGCACGAACGGGTAGAGGTCTCCCTTGCCCACACTGCGGTTCACCGCGTTGAGGGCGTAGGTGAGCGGGAGCCAGTCGTCGATGATCTCCTTGAACTGCTGCTGGCGGTCAGGACTGGGCGCCGCCATCAGATCGGGATCGAGGGTTGGCCCGGTGACGAGCAGGCCGAATGCGGCCGCGGTCTGGAGCGCGTCCCGGATGTGGAGGTAGTGGGCAAACGTCTCGGCCCAGTCCTCCCACGGGTGGGCCGTGGCGTAGGCACTCACGTGGTGGTCCTCCCAGCCCGGTGGCGGTCCGTGCAGGTAATGGTGCTCGAGTGCAGCGCCATAGTCGTCGCTCTCGTCGCCGAACAGCGCACGGGCGTCTGCCTCGACGCCGCGCACGAGCGGGGTCCAGTAGTAGTGGCCGATCTCGTGGCGCAGATGACCGAGCACCGTCCGATATGGCTCACCCAGCTCGCGCCGCATGCGCTCGCGGTGGACGTCGTCGGACTCGGCCAGGTCGACGGTGATGACCCCGTCGAGGTGGCCGGTCGTCACCGGCTCGCCCGCCGCGATCAGCAGGTCGAAGACCGGGCCACCCGCCACGGGACCGCTCGTCGAGACACCGGGCAGCCCGAGCTCGAACAGCTGGAACAACAGCCGCCGCTTGGCGGCCTCGGCGACCACGAACGCCTCGGCGATCGGCCCGCCCGCCAGGTCGGCGTCGTGGGGGCGGGTGCGGGTAAGTGTGCATGACGCGCACAACTCACCGTCGGCGCTCACCAACCAGTTGCATTGCGCCACGACGCTGTTGGCGCAGCGCACATACCCGCCCGGCTCCTCGCCTGGGACCGCCACGATCTCGCCCCGTTGGGGGCTGAAGCCGAGCGTGGTGCCGCAGCGCAGGCAAGCGGCGCTCTCGAAGAAGACCAGGAGACCGCAGCTCGGACAGCTGAACGCTCGCACCCAGGCTGTTTACCCCGACTCGAGTCTCGCCACGTCGACCACCACCTCGAGCTCGTGTTCCCTCGCCTCGGTGAACACGACGCCCTTCAGAGGAGGGACGTCGCCGTAGTCGCGCCCCCACGCGGTGGTGACGTAGTGGTCGTCGACCAGTTGGTCATTGGTCGGGTCGACGTGGACCCACCCGATCGGCGGCACGTACAGCGACGCCCAGGCATGCGAGACGTCGGCGCCGACGAGGCGGGAACCACCCGCCTGGGGCGTCGTCTCGAGGTAGCCGCTGACGTAGCGGCCGGCCAGCCCCACCGACCGAAGGCACCCGATGGCGAGGTGGGCGAAGTCCTGGCACACGCCCCTGCGCCCGGCCAGCACCTCGTCAACCTTCGTCGTGACCGCGGTCGCGCCCGGTTCGTAGGTGAAGTCGTCGTGGATGCGTCCCGCCAGGTCCCGCAGCGCGTCGAGCGCCGGCCTCCCCGGGGTGAACGAAGGTCGTGCGTACTCGGCGAGGTCGGCCGACGCGGCGACGAGCGGGGAGTCGAGCAGGTACTGGCGCGCCTCCAACGCGTCGGGATCGGTGCCCGCTCGGGTGAGCTCACGCGTCTGCTCCCACGACTGCTCGGCGAGCAGAGGCATCGCGTGCGCGCCGTAGACGTCGACGTCGGTCGTGGCCGTGACGCTCAGGACACGGTGGGCCGAGCGGATCTCGAAGTAGGCGACCCGGTTGCCGAAGAAGTCACGCCGCTCGCGGTAGTCGTCGGGGACCGGGTCGATCACGACCGTGGTGGCGCGGCAGACCTGTGCACCGCCCGGGAGGTCACGCGGGAGCACGTGCATCTGGCCGTAGCTCGACGACACCTCGCCGTCGTAGCGGTAGGTGGTGCGGTGCGTCACCCGGTAGGTCATGCGAACACCCCCGTGGTGCGCGCTCCACCCGGATCGGCGGGTGTGAGCATGGAGCGCTGCGGTAGCAGGTGGGTGAAGTGGGCTTCGGCGATGGCCGCGGCCGTGAGCCGCAGCCCGTCACTGATCCGCGCCAGGAACTCGTCGAGCTCCGGCCGCGTGCCGTGGGGACCGACCGAAGCAAGTAGCGCGGTGTCGGCCAACCGGAGCACGGTCGATGTCTCAAGGGCGTGCTTCTCGGCGGCCGACACGCGGGCCGGGACGCGGCCGCCGGGGAGGGTGCGGACGTCTTCGAGGAGCCGGTCGACCTGGAACACGAGCGATCGGGGATTGTCGGGGTGGAGCAGCAGCAGGTCGAGCACGGTCTCGAGTTGGGCACGCGACCGGTAGAGGCGCCGGTAGGTGATGATGCTCTCGGCCGCTGTCAGCAGCGACTCCAGCAGCAGGCTGTCGGTGGCGGGTTCGCGCTCGGCTACCACGATGGCCCGGAGCAGATTGGTCAGTTGATCGGCCCGTTCGATGCGACGGCCCGCGTCCATGAACCGCCAGCCGGGATCGCGCACCATGCTCTCGCCCTCCAGGCCCGCCAGTGCCAGCAGACTGGCCAGCACCCGACCCAGGGTGCCTCGCCCGAGCGAACCCGCCTCTAGTACCTCCCGGGGCAGTGAGCTCACCACCAGCCACGTGTCCATGGACAACTGGTCGCGCACGGCGTAGGCGGCCTCGAGGAGGCGGTGTACGGCGAAGGCGAGGCTGCCGGGGCGGGCGTCGTCGACGGCCAACGACTGGAGCTCCGGGCCCGGCTCGCGCAGGCGCTCTTCCGCCCCCTCGCCCACGAAGCCGGGATACGACGCGGTCACCCGCGTCAGCGCCGCCAGTAGCTCGCGCATGCACTCGAGACCGGCCGTGCTCATTCCGTGCTGGAACTCGTTGCGACGCTCGTGCGTCACCCGCAACAGCCGCACCATTGCGTCGGCCCGCTCCGCGTAGCGGGCCATCCAGAAGAAGTTCTCGGCGGCCCGCGACGAGATGGACGGCGTGGGCTCGGCCGCGATCGGGCCGGAGTCGAGCCACAGTCCCGTCATCTTCTCGGGCTCGGACGCCAGCACCCATGTGTCCTTGCTCACGCCACCCGCCTGGTTGGAGATCACCGGCCCGCCGTCGGGCGCCACCCGCGCCAGTCCGCCCGCCATGGCGACGTAGGAGCCGTCGCGCGCCACCGTGAACGCGCGCAGCACGACGCGGCGAGCCTCGAGCCCGCCGTCGGCGAGCGTCGGAGTCGAGCCCAAGGCCAGCTGTTCCTGGCCGACCCAGGCCCACGGGTGGGCTTCGATCCGGCGGCGGACCTCGTCGAGCTGTTCCCGACTGCACTGCCACCCGAAGACGACGCCCCTGCCGTTGCCGCGCGTGACGGGCTTGATGACGAGCCGTTCGAGGGTGGCCAGCACGTGGCTGCGCGACGCGTCGTCGCCACACCACCAGGTGGGCACCGAAGGCATCTCGAGTGGGTGGCCGAGCAGCTCGGTGGCCAGGCGGGGCAGGAGCGGGAGCAGGCCCGGGTTCTCCAACACCGAGCTGCCGAGGGTGTTGACCACCGACACGGTTCCCCGGCGGCACGCTTCCATCAGGCCGGCCACGCCGAGGTGGGAGTCGGGACGCAGCTCGAGCGGGTCGCAGAACCAGGTGTCGACGCGTCGCAGGATCACGTCGACCGGTTCGAGGCGGCGCAGCGAGCGCACCCACACCCGGCCGTCCTGCACGATGAGATCGGAGCCCTCGACGAGGGAGTAGCCCAGGCGCGACGCCAGGAGGGCGTGCTCGAACGCGGTCTCGCTGTGGGGACCGGGGGTGAGGACGACGATGCGCGGGTCACCTGCCGACGGCGGCGCCACTGCCTGCAGGCCCGCCCGCAGGGCGCGGAAGAACGGAGCCAGCCGGTGCACCTGCGCGTCGCGATAGAGGCTGGGGAACACGCGCGACACCACCACCCGGTTCTCGAGCGCGTACCCCGACCCCGACGGGGCCTGCGTGCGGTCGGCGAGCACCCACCAGTGGCCCTCGTGGTCGCGCGCCACGTCGGTGGCGGCGGTGAAGAGCTGCAAGGGGCCGGGAAGGCGCACCTGGTCGCACTCCCTGACGAAGCCGCCGTGGCCGAAGACGAGCTCCGGTGGTATGAGCCCGCGTCGTATGAGGTCGCGGGGTCCGTAGAGGTCGGTGAGCACCAGGTTGAGCAGCTCCGCCCGCTGGATGACGGCACTCTCGACGTTCACCCATTCGTCGCTCGTGAGCAGCAGGGGCACGGGGTCGAGGTTCCAGCGCGCCGCGGAGCCCGAGGGCCCGCCGTGCAGGTTGTAGGTGACGCCGTCGTCGTCGAGGAGGCGCGCCGTTTCGGCTTGGCGCCTCCGCAGCTCCGTTGGGCCGAGACCGTCGAGCGCGTCATTGAGATGGCTCCAGTGCCCGCGCACCTGGCCCGAGCGGTCGACCATCTCGTCGTACCCGTCGGATGCTGGGCGGTAGCGGTGCTCGACGGCGACCTGGATCACGTGACGGCGAGAACGGAGGAGTCGGCCGGCGCAGTGCGGAAGTACGTCTCGGACACCTCGTCGTGCAGCTCGGCGATGCCGAGTTGGAGGCGGTCGACGAAGCGATGCAGGCCGCTACCCGTGAGGCTGGCCACGTCGGTGTCCTCGAGCGCGGTCTGGAGGCGGGCACACCCCGCCATCGGTTCCTCCGAATGCGGCAGCTCCAGTAGCGCGCGCGACAGCCCGATGAGGCAGTGCTCGACCGAGCGGGGGAACGCAGGATCCTTGAGCAGGAACCGCAACGCCTGGGGCCCGGGCGCCCCCATCGCCGATGCGCGCCTGAACATCTGGCCCGCGGCCAGGGCCCGGAGCGCGCTCATCCACGTCACGTCGCCGTAGGGCTCCGACCCTTCGCCGAGCTGCTGCAGAAGGATGCCGGCCTGCACGTCGAGTACCCGCGTCGTCATGTCGGCCCGTTCCAGCAGCCGGCCGACCTCGAGGAACGAGTAGCAGTCGTCGTGGCTCATCGTTCCCGTCACCAGGCCTGACAGGTGGTGGCAGCGGGCAATGACCTCGTCCATCCAGGTCATGCGCGTACGCCGGTGGACTGCGTTGTCACGCGTGTCCATTGCCCACAGGTGCATTTCGTTCAGCACGTGCCAGGCGGCGGCGGGGAGCATGGCCTGCGTGGTGCGCAGGTCGTGGCGGGCCTGCGCGATCGAGGCGATGATCGATCCCGGGTTGTTGGCATTGACGGTGAGGAAGGAGATGACCTCGTCTTCGTCTGCCGCGGCATGACCCGTGCGAAAGCCTTCCCAGCTGCCGGTCACCGCCAGTAAGGGCGACCAGCCCAGGTTCGCCGATCGGGGCAGGTCGAGATACAGCTCGGTGTGCACCTTGATGAGCCGGGCGGTGGCCTCGGCCCTTTCGAGGTAGCGCCCGCCCCAGTAGAGGCACTCGGCGACTCGCGACAGCAGCATGACGGCGTTCTCCTTCAGCTCTGGATCTGCGACTGGGTCTGCGATGGCGCGGGTACGGGGCGTTTCACGACGGTCGGATCGAGCACCCACGTGTCTTTGCTGCCGCCGCCCTGTGAGCTGTTCACCACGATCGACCCGTCGCGCAGTGCGACGCGCGTGAGCCCGCCGAGCGTCACGTAAGGCCGAGTTCCGGAGAGGATGAACGGACGCAGGTCGAGGTGACGGGAAACGACCATGCCATCGCGGATGGTCGGGGCAGTCGACAGGTCGAGGATGGGTTGGGCGATGTACCGGCGAGGATCGGCGACGATGCGCTCGCGCATGGCCGCCTTCTCCTGCCTGTTGGCGGCCGTGCCGACGAAGATGCCGTACCCGCCGGACTCGTTGGCCGGCTTCACGACCAGCTCGTCGAGGTTGGCCAGCACGTGGCTGCGCTGAGCGTCGTCGAGGCAGACGTAGGTCGGCACGTTGGGGATGATCGGGTCCTCGCCGAGGTAGTACCGGATGATGTCGGGCACGAACGCGTAGACGACCTTGTCGTCGGCCACACCCGCGCCCGGAGCGTTGACCACGCCCACGTTCCCCGCGCGCCATGCCCGCATCAAGCCGCGCACCCCCAGCAGGGAATCGGGGCGGAACTCGTCGGGATCCAGGAAGAGGTCGTCGACGCGCCGGTAGATCACGTCGACGCGAACGGGCCCGCCGATCGTGCGCATGTAGACGCAGTCGTCGCTGTCGACGAGCAGGTCCTGGCCCTCGACGAGGTGGGCGCCCACCGCGTGGGCAAGGTAGGCGTGCTCGAAGTACGCGGAGTTGTGGACGCCGGGCGTGAGGATCACGATCGTGGGTGCCTGGCCAGGGCGGGGAGACGTCGAGGCCAGCAGCTCGCGGAGGCGGTGTGGGTAGGCGTCGACGGGGTGGATGTCGAGGTCGCGGAACAGGTCGGCGAACACCCGCTTGGTCACCGCCCGGTTCTCGAGCATGTAGGAGGCGCCGGAGGGGACGCGGAGGTTGTCTTCGAGCACGTAGACCGTGCCCGCCGCGTCGCGCACCAGGTCACTGCCGCAGATGTGGGCCCACACACCGTGCGGGGGTGCGACGCCGACGCATTGGGGCCGAAAGTTCTCCGAGCTGGCGAGCACGTCGCGGGGGACGACCCCGTCGCCCACGATCTTGGCGTCGCCGTAGAGGTCGGCGATGAAGAGGTTGAGGGCCACGAGGCGCTGCACGAGCCCGTCCGAGATGCCGCTCCACTCCTGCGTCGAGATCACTCGGGGGATCACGTCGAACGGCCACGCGCGGTCGATGTCACCCTCCTCCGAGTAGATGGTGAAGGTGATGCCCATGGCGCGGATGGCGGCCTCCGCTGCTCGTTGACGCTCGAGCAGGTCGACGCCGAGGCTGGTCAGGTAGCCGAGCACCCCGTCGCAGGCGAGCCGTGGCTGCCCGCGATCCAACATCTCGTCCCACGAACTACCGCTGTCGTAATCGCCCCACCCCAGGTTGGGACCTGCCGGTGCGCGCATGCCAGCCTCCGGAGGCCGAGCATTGCGGGTGACCGTTGCCGGCATGTTTCGGGGCCGTGAAGGCACGGTGCCGTTGCGCGTGCACGTGCTCCAACAGCTCAGAGGAGCCGAAAGCGTCACTCGTCACACGCGCATGGCACCGATCGTGTCGACGACGAGCACGTCGCACGTGGCTCGGCGGGTGAGGGTGTGGCCGACGCTGCCGCGCAGCCGGCCCCACCCGGCCATGCCTTTGTTGCCGACGATCACCATCCCCGCATCGATGGTGCCAGCCACCTGCAGGATGACGTCGACGGGCTTCCCTGGCTCGGCCCGACCGTCGACCTGCAGGTTGTCGCCGCCCACCGCGCGTGCGATGCGGATCGCATCCTGCACCACTGCCTCCGCGATGGCCCCGGCGCTGAGGCGCCAGCGTACGTTCTCGGGTGTTTCCGCCCGGTTGGACCGCTGGTCGGCCGTCAGCTTCGGAACGTAGGCGGCCGTGACGCACAGTCTCGCGTCCCAGGCGCGCGCCACTTCAGCGGCTGTCTCGACCGCCCGCGTCGCCGTCTTGGATCCATCGGTTCCCACCACGATCCGCTCGTACATAGAAGCCTCCTCTCGGATCGGAAGACGCTCACGGTAAGGAGCACTCGTTGCT
>JAFATL010000154.1 GCA_019243975.1 Actinomycetota bacterium
GCGCATGCGTCCCAAGACGCTCGACGAGATCATCGGGCAGCGCCACCTGCTCGGCGAGGGTAAGCCGTTGCGCGCCCTCATCGAGGCCGACGCCATCTCGTCGCTGATCCTGTGGGGGCCGCCGGGCACCGGCAAGACGACTCTCGCCCGCGTCATCGCCAGCGCCACCGAGAAGGGGTTCATCCCGCTGTCGGCTGTGAGCGCGGGCGTCAAGGACGTGCGCGACGCCATCGAGCAGGCCCGCAAGCGTCTGGCCGAGTACGGCACCGGCACGATCATGTTCCTGGACGAAGTGCACCGCTTCAACAAGTCGCAGCAGGACGCGCTGCTGCCGGCGGTGGAGGAGGGCCTGCTCACGCTGGTGGGCGCCACCACCGAGAACCCCTACTTCGAGGTGAACGCGCCGCTGTTGAGCCGCAGCACGTTGTTCCGGCTCGAACAGCTGAGCGACGACGACATCACCACCCTTCTTCATCGGGCCCTCGAGCGCGAGCACGCCACCGCCGACGACGACGCGTTGGCCCACATCGTGAACCTGGTCGACGGCGACGCCCGCGCCGCCTACACGTCACTCGAGGTCGCCCTCGCGCTCAGCACCGACAAGCACGTGACCCTGGCCGACACCGAGAACGCCCGCACGGCGCGCGCCATCCGTTACGAAGAAGACGACCACTACGACGTCATCAGCGCGTTCATCAAGAGCATTCGCGGCAGCGACCCCGACGCCGGCCTGTACTGGTTGGCCCGCATGCTCGAAGCGGGCGAGGACGCCCGGTTCATCGCTCGCCGCCTGGTGATCCTCGCCAGCGAAGACGTCGGCATGGCCGACCCGCTGGCGCTGGTCGTGGCCGACGCCGCCGCGCGCGCCGTCGAGTTCGTCGGCCTCCCCGAAGCGCAGCTCAACCTGGCCCAGGCCGTCGTGCACCTCGCCACCGCCCCCAAGTCGAACACGTCAGCCGTGGGCATCTGGCGCGCCCTCGACGACGTGAAGAACAAGCCTGCCGGCGCCGTTCCCGCCCACCTGCGGGACAGCCACTACCGCAGCGCCAAGAAGATCGGGCACGGGGTGGGCTACGAGTATCCTCACGACGACCCGCGGGGTTGGCTGCCCCAGGAGTATCGACCTCCGGAGGTCGCGGACCGGGTGTACTACGAGCCCTCCGAGCACGGCTACGAACAGGAGATCGGCGAACGCATGCGGCGCCTGACTGACCACGACGAGGACGGCGAGTGACCACGGGCGACTGGGCGGCGGTCGTGGTGGCCGTCGCCACGTGCATCCTGGTGCTCAGCCTCCTGCTGGCCCTGGTCAGCATGACGCGCACGATGCGCGCCCTCCGCTCCACCGTCGACCAGCTGCGCAACGAGACGGTGCCGCTGGTGTCCGACCTGCGGGGCACGGTCGGGCAGGCCAACGCCGAGTTGGAGCGCGTCGACCATCTGCTGGGCACGGCCGAGTCGATCTCGACCACGGTCGACTCCGCGTCCCGCCTGGCCTACCTCCTCTTCTCCAATCCGGTCATCAAGGCGCTGGCGTTCGGCACGGGTACGGCCCGCGCCGTCCGGCGCCTGCGCAAGGGCGACGAGGAGTAGAACAGGCGCGTGTTCAAGCGGCTGTTCTGGCTGACGATCGGCCTGGGGCTCGGCGTCGGCGCGTCGTTCTGGTTCATGCGGTTCATCCGCAAAACGGTCGAGCGGTACTCACCCGAGCGCATCTCCACCGACATGACCAACGCGGTCAAGGGGTTGCGCCAGGACCTGCGGGCTGCCGTGTCGGAAGGTCGCCAGGCCATGCGCGACCGGGAGATAGAGATCCGGGAAGAGATCGCCAGCAACGGCCACAGCAACGGTGCACGCGCCGATATCTGGCCGGCTCGCTGAACGCTCACCGGTAGGCTGGATTCCTTATGAGGGCCCAGGAACTGCGCACCGCGTGGCTGAACTTCTTCGCCGAGCGCGGCCACAAGATCTACCCGTCGTCGGGCCTCATCCCGCATCACCCGCGGGCGCCGCTGTTCACCAACGCCGGCATGAACCAGTTCCTGCCCTACATCGTCGGTGAGGAGCCGCCCCCCGACCCGCCTCGGGCCACATCGGTCCAGAAGACCGTGCGGGTGAAGGGCAAGCACGACGACATCGAGGAGATCGGGCGCTCGCCCTGGCACCTCAGCTTCTTCGAGATGCTCGGCAACTTCAGCCTGGGCGACTACTTCAAGGAACAGGCGATCAAGTACGCCTGGGAGCTGTCGACCGAGGTCTTCCGTTACGACCCCGAGCGCATCTGGGTCACGGTCTACGAGACCGACGACGAGGCCGAGGCCATCTGGCGCGACGTGGTCGGGGTGCCCGCCGATCGCATCCAGCGCATGGGGGCGGACAACTTCTGGGAGATGGGCGACACCGGCCCCTGCGGGCCGTGCTCCGAGCTCTACTACGACAAGGGCGACAGCTTCGGCGACCCGGGTGGCCCGCTGCACGGCAGCGACAAGCGCTACCTCGAGTACTGGAACCTCGTGTTCATGCAGTACGACCGCCAGCCCGACGGCACGCTGGCCGACCTGCCCATGAAGGTCATCGACACGGGCGCCGGGCTCGAGCGCAACCTGGTGCTGCTCGAGGACGTCAACAACGTGTTCGAGACCGACGAGCTGGCCCGCCTGGTCGACGCGGCGTCGCGCGCCACCGGCCGCCGCTACGGCGACGACGCCGAGACCGACATCCAGCTGCGGATCCTCGCCGACCACGGCCGCACGATCAGTTTCATGGTCAACGACGGCATCTACCCGTCGAACGAAGACCGCGGCTACGTGGTGCGCCGTATCGTGCGCCGGGCCGTGCGCAAGGCGTACCAGCTCGGCGTCGAGAAGGCGGTCACGCCGCAGCTGGTCGCTGCCACCGCCGAGGTGATGGGGGAGGCGTACCCCGACCTGCTGCGCAACGTCGACTTCGTCACCGAGGTCGTGGCCCGCGAGGAGGAGCGCTTCCGCCAGACGCTCAAGTCGGGCTCCACGCTGCTGGAGCAGGAGATCGCGGGCGGCGCCTCGACCATCTCGGGCGACGTGGCGTTCAAGCTGCACGACACCTTCGGCTTCCCGATCGAGCTGACGCGCGAGATCGCGGCCGAGCGCAACGTCGATGTCGACATGGAGGGCTTCGACGAGGCGATGACCGTGCAGCGCCTGCGCGCCCGCGACGCTCGCAAGACGGGGGCCGACGGCGAGGTCGACATCGACGCCTACCGCCAGGTCGTCGACCAGTTCGGCACCACCGAGTTCACCGGCTACCAGGAGTACGAGAGCAAGGCGCGCGTGCTCGCCGTCATGCCCACGGCCGACGGCAAGGTGGAGATCTTCCTCGACCGCACGCCGTTCTACGCCGAAGGCGGCGGCCAGGTCGGTGACACCGGCACCATCACCGGCGAGCGGGGGACCGCCCGGGTGCTCGACACCACGTATGCGCTGCCCGGGCTCAACCGGCACGTTGCGGAAGTCGAGGGCGAGATCGAGGTCGGTGACGAGGTCGTCGCCCACATCGACGACGAGCGGCGGGAGGCGATCCGCCGCAACCACACCGGCACCCACCTCCTCCATTGGGCGCTGCGCGAGGTGCTGGGCGCCCACGTCAAGCAGCAGGGCTCGTTGGTCTCGCCCGAGTACCTGCGCTTCGACTTCAGCCACTTCGGCCCCGTCACCCCGGAAGAGATGGAGAAGGTCGAAGACCTCGTCAACGCGCGGGTCCTGGCCAACGAGCCCGTGCGCGCCTACGAGACCAGCAAGGCCCACGCCGAGCAGCTCGGCGCCATCGCCTTCTTCGGCGACAAGTACGGCGAATACGTGCGGGTCGTCGAGGCGGGAACCCGGTCGCTCGAACTGTGCGGCGGCACCCACGTCGGCGCCCTCGGCATGATCGGCCCCATCAAGGTCACGACCGAGCAGTCGATCGGCGCCAACATGCGCCGCATCTTCGCCCTCACCGGCGCCGGCACCCTCGAGCGCGTGCGTGAGGAAGAGAAGGTCCTGTCGCGGGCCGCCGACATGCTCAAGGCGCAGCCCGACGAGCTGCCCGACGCCATCGAGCGGATCCTCGAGCGGCAGCGGGCGTTGGCCGACGAGAACAAAGCCCTGCGGGCGCAGTCGGCCAAGGGCGACGCCAGCCGGTTGGCGGGCGACGCGGTCGACGGCAAGGTCGTGGCGCGTGTCGACGGCGTGCAGCCCAACGACCTGCGCGACTTGGCGGTGGCCGTGCGCGACCAGGCCAACGTCGACGCGGTGGTGCTGATCGGTTCGCCCGACGGCGCGCGCGTGGCGCTGGTCGGGGCCTCGACCAAGGAGAGCGGCATCGCCGTCAACGAGGTGCTCGGCGCGGCGGCCAAGGTCACCGGCGGCGGGGGCGGCGGCAACAACCCGACCATGGCCGTGGCGGGCGGCAAGGACGCGGCCAAGATCGACGACGCGCTCGCCTCGGTCCGCGCCTCCCTCGGCATCTCCTAATCGTGAACGCGCGGTGAGGGTGGTCGCCCTCGACCTGGGCACGCGCCGCATCGGCGTGGCCGTCAGTGATCCCACCGGCACGCTGGCATCGCCGTACCAGGTGCTGGACCGCAGCGGCGACCCCGCGGCGGATCACGCCGCCATTGCCAATATCGTCGCCGAGATGGGTGCGGAGCTGGTGGTCGTGGGGTTGCCCCTGTCCCTCAACGGCACTGAAGGCCCGGCAGCCCAGCAGGCGCGGGCCGAGGCAGAACTGCTGGTAGCGGCGCTGCCGGTCCCGATCGAGCTCCACGACGAGCGCCTCACCACCGTCGCCGCCGATCGCAGCATGCAGCGGTCGGGCAAGGGCGGGCGGGCCCGGCGCAAGGTCGTCGATCAGGCGGCGGCTACGGTGTTGCTCCAGTCGTGGCTCGACCGGGGGCGAGGGTCAGCGGAATGACCGAGACCGACGTCCTGCCCTCCGATATCTACGAGCCCGAGCCGCCTCGGTCACACCGCCGGCTCGGCGTCGTCCTGCTGGCCCTGCTCGCCACGTTCGTCATCGTCGTGGGCGCCGGCTTCTTCTGGTTCAACGGCAAGGCCAATCCGTCTGGCCCACAGGGCCAGGCCGTCACCTTCGTGATCCCGCCGGGCTCGTCGACCGCATACATCGCGGCCGTGCTCGATCAGAAGAAGGTCATCACCAGCGCGCGGCTGTTCCGCTACTACCTCAAGTTCCGCGGTAAGGGACCCTTCCAGGCCGGCGAGTACACCTTCCACGAGCACTCGTCGTTCGGCGCCGCCACCTCGGTGCTGTCGCGGGGACCCACGGTCGTGGTGCAGAAGCTCACCATCCCCGAGGGCTACACGCTCAAGCAGATCGCCGCCAAGGTGGGCACGCTGCCCAACCGTTCCGC
>JAFATL010000266.1 GCA_019243975.1 Actinomycetota bacterium
TTTGGGCGGAGCTCCCCGAAGCCGACGAGCCTGAGCGGGAGCCCACCGCAACATGGCTTGCTGACCGGTTCCTGCTGACGTTCGTTGATCAATGGGCGACGCCCTCGCTCAGCTTTGAGTACCGCTGGGAGCGCGGAGAGCTGAGCACGTCAGTCGACCCTGGTGAATTGACACTTCGATCCGTGCCCAAGGACAAGCTCAACGCGGAGATCGCTGCGCGGGCCGTATCCGGAGCAGGCGGCGAGTATCAGCGCAGCCTGCTGACTCGGGCCGTCGAGCTTCTCGAGGCGCGTCAGTTTGCGAATGCCGCGGCGCTGTTTGAGGGCGCCCTGGCGGTCTCGCCGACGTTGTGGGTCCGTAACTGCCTGGCCTTCTGTCTCATTCCCGTGGAGACGAGTTCGGCGGCACAGATGTTGAATGAACTACTTGATGAGGGCTTCGACCCTCCTCTCGTGCGAGCCAATCTTGCAGCGGCGAGTCGGCTGAGCGGCTCGATCGAGGACACTCGCGATCATGCCGTAGCCGGTCTCGCCCTCTTGGAAGGTCGCAGCCGGCCTCCGGCGTTTCTTTGGCGCTTCGGCGAGAGCGAGGTCTTCCTAGCTCAGATCGACCTGGAGCGATACCTGCGCGACGTTCTCAGTTGGGCCGAAGGGCAACCGCTAGGAACCGGCGATCAGTGACCTCGCCTGCTTCATGTGCAGGAACAGATGCAGTGGATCGGTCGGGGACTCCTGAAACTCGGCCTGATGCATGTAGAAACGACGAGCGTCGTCGTCTCTCGCATGGATGAGGAGCGCGCGAACTCCCGCATCCTCTGCGATGCGCACAGAGCGCCTGATCGCATCGACTAGCAGTCCCCGGCCGATCCCACTGCCGTGCTCCTTCCTCGAGACGGCGAGCCTCGCGAGGAGCAGGCAGCCGATTTGGGATGGGACTCCGCCTTTCTTGAGCTCATCCGGTGCGTCCGCTCTCTCGACGCCCGCCGTCGCCAAGGCGTAGTACCCCACAACGATGTCGCCGCGAGTCGCGACGAAGACCCTCGCGTTGCCAGACACGTGATTCGTCCAGCCGTATTGCCGAAGCCAGGTGTCCAGCTCCTCCGCTCCGCTGTCGAAGTCATCGATCCGATGGTGCTTGTCGAGCGGAGCCGGAGGGGTGAGCAGAACCTCGGCCATGGAGGGATCAGCCGTCGGTTGCCTGATCGAAGACGGTGGGCTCAGAAAGCAGCCGCTTGAGCTTCGGGGTATCGAGCGCTGGCGCATCGAGTAGCGCCTCCAACCGTTCCCAGTCTTCACCCGACAGCACGAACCAACGCCGGTCCGCTAGGACCCGTTCTGCGTTGGATGTAGCGCTCTCCAAAACGAACTCAGTCATGCTCTTGTCGAGGGCCGCGGCGGCTCGGCGGATGAGCTGCTGCTGCTGTTGAGACGCGCGCAGATTCAACCGGGAATCTCGTTGGCCCCGATCCGTGACTACGTGCTCGGACATCCGAGGGCCTCCTCCATCCGTACGTACGTTGTGCACGTCGCTGGGGGGCTATTGTACATACAAGAGGATCAGTCGGCAAGGTGGTGTCGGGTCTTTAGCTGACGAGCTATCGAGCAGGCCGAACAGAGGTCCGCCTTCTACCGAAACTTCTACCGGACCGGTTGAAGTCCGGTAGAAGCCGGTAGCACGGTCCAACACGCAGATCGAGAAAACCGCAGGTCAGCGGCACTTGTCAGCATCGACCAATATCGATCCATAGGCGCCGGACCAGAGTTCAAGTCCCCCCTCGCCCACCGACCGGGGTCGCTGTCGACGACGCCGGGACCGTCGTTCCAGTCGTGCAGCGACTCGCGGTACAGGCTGCGCACCACCCAGAGGAAGTACAGCCCGGCGGGAATCGACAGCCAGTCGATGGCGAAGCCGTGGATGTCGGGCACGTAGCGGCCGCTGACCGCATAGGCGGCCCACACCGCGTGCATCAAGGCGCACGTCGGGAAGATCACCGACAGGCAGATGCCTGACACCGACCAGCCGCCCATCCCCGGCCGGTTGGCGAGCTGCGTCCGCAGGATGAACCAGCCGATCGCCATGTAGATCGGCACGAGGATCAGGTTGGCCACCACCATGGCGCCGACGTGGTGCAGCCCGCCGGCCACCCGGGCGATGGCCAGCACCATCACGACGAGGTACGCGCCGGACACGATCGGCAGGGCGGCCAGCCACCGCGGCGTGCCGAACACGAAGCGGTCGCCCCGGCCGCCGACGAACGCCTCGATGCGCAGGTACAGCCACAGCACGCCCACCGGGAGCCCGACGACCACCGCGAACAGGTCGAGGCCGCCGCCGGCTCGGCCCGCGATGGCCACGTGCAGGCCGTGGTCGAAGTGGTGCGGGCCGCACGTGAACGCCATGAAGATCCACGCCAACCCGAAGTGGGAGAAGCCGTAGGTGCGGGCGTCGCGCCGCATCTCGATGACCGTCATCACGCCGTAGCCGGTGTAGGCGAGGCCGAGGACGATGTTGGTCAGGGCGACCAGTGCAGTCATGTCGTTCTCCTGGGGGTGACGCCGATCTGTCGCATGAACTCTCGGATGGAGGAGTCCTCGCCCAGGTCGGGACGAGGCTGTTTCCGCGCGTGGCGGCCTTGGCCGATCGGGGCACGGCGAACGTGAACGTCGTGCCCTTGCCCTTGGCCGACTTGACCGATACCTCGCCGCCCATCGACTCGACCAGGGAGCGCACGACGTAGAGCCCGATGCCCGTTCCCCGTCGCCGGTTGCCGCCAGGCAAGTCGGCCTGCCAGAACTGCTCGAAGCAGCGCTTGCTCTCGTCGGGGGTCATGCCGATGCCGTAGTCGGCGACGCTGACGCGCACCCAGCGCCGGTCGGCGGTGGCGCTGACGACGATGGGGCGGTCGTCGCCCGAGTACGCCAGCGCGTTGCCGAGCAGGTGATCGAGCACCGTCTTGATGGCACCTGCATCGGCGTAGGCGGACGCCAGGTTGCCAGGCGCCTGCAGCACGGCCTTGCGCCCTGCGGTGCTCCGCAGCGCCTCGACGCGGTCGGCGAGCAACGGGCGAAGCTCGACGATCGTGGGCTCCAAGGCCACGTCGCGGGGCCGCCGCTGCCACTCGCGGAGCGCGTCGGGCGTGACCGGCCGGCTCCAGTAGAAGCCCTGCGCCCGGTCGGCGCGCAGGGCGCGCAGGGCAACAAGTTGCTCCTCTTCCTCCACGCCCTCGCCGACCACCGACAGCCCCAACGCGTGGGAGAGGTTGACGATGGCGGCGACGATGGCGTCGGCGGCGGGGTCGAAGCCGAGCTCGGAGACGAACGAGCGGTCGATCTTGACGATGTCGACAGGGAAGCGGCGCAGGTAGCTGAGCGACGAGTAGCCCGTACCGAAGTCGTCGATAGCCAGCCGCACCCCCAGCTCCTTGAGCACGTGGAGGGCGCCGATGGCGCTCTCGACGTCTTCCATGAGCACGCTCTCGGTGATCTCCAGGCACAGACGTCCGGGCTGGAGCCCGCTGTCACGCAGGGCGTCGGCAACCGTTGCCGCCAGGTCGGGGTTGGCCAGCTGGCGGGCCGACAGGTTGACCGACAGCGAGAGCGGTTCGGCCCCCGGTGGCGTTTCCCACGCCGCCACCTCCGCGCACGCGGTGCGGAGCACCCACGCGCCGAGCGGGATGATCAAGCCGGTGTCCTCGGCCACCGAGATGAACTCGAGCGGGCCGATGAGGCCGAGGTCGGGGTGCTCCCAGCGCACCAGGGCCTCCACTCCCACGCCCGCCTCGTTCACCAGGTCGACGTCGGGTTGGTAGAGCACGCGCAGCTCTGACCGGTCGAGGGCGCGCTGCAGCTCGGCGGCGCGTTGCACTCGCGCCGCGCTCCGTGCGCGAGCCTCCTGGTCGAACACCTCGTAGCGGTCGCGGCCGAGCTCTTTGGCGTGGTACATGGCGGCGTCGGCCTCGCGCAGCACGATGTCGGGGGTGGCAGCGTGGTCCTCGGTACCGGAGATGCCGATGCTGGCGCTCACGGCCACGCGCCGGCCGTCGATCGCAACCGGCTGGCCCAAGGCCGCCAGGATGCGCCCCGCCACTTCGGTCGCCTTCTCGATCGAGGGCAGTTCCTCGCACAGCACCGCGAACTCGTCCCCGCCGAAGCGGGCCACCGTGTCGCCGTAGCGCACAAGGTCGCGCAACCGGGTGGCGGTCTCGATCAAGACCTGATCACCCGCTTGGTGGCCGAGACCGTCGTTCACCGGCTTGAGCCGGTCGAGGTCGATGAACAAGACGGCGACGACACCCGGGCTGTGCTCGAGGCGCTCCAGCGCTCGTGACAAGCGATCGGTGAACAACGTGCGGTTGGGCAGACCGGTGAGGGGATCGTGCAGCGCCTGGTGGGCGAGGCGCGCTTCGTCGTGCTTGCGGTCGGTGATGTCCTGCGATGTGCCGACGGCGCGAATGGCGCGCTCGTTCTCGCGCAAGATGCGCCAGCGGCTGTGGAACCAGCGCGCGTCGCCGTCGACGAGCATGCGCAGGTCGCAACCGGCGCCGTCCTCGCCGGCGTCGATGGCATCGAACACCGCGTCGAGCAACGGTCGGTCGTCGGCGTGGACGACGCCGAACACGAGGTCGCGCGTCGGCTCGGTGTCTGGCGCGATGTCGAGCATGCGGTACAGCTGGGCCGACCACTGCAGCTTGCCCGAAACCAGGTCGACCTCCCAGCTCCCGACCTGGGTTATGGCCTGCGCCTCCTGCAGTTGCGCGTCGCTGGACTCGAGCGCCCGCGTGAGCTGGCGTTGCTCCGAGACGTCGTGGGCGAGCACCAGACGCGCGGCGCGGCCGTTGAAGGTCACCGGCGACGTCGTGATCTCGACGTCGATGACCGTGCCGTCGCGCGAGATGTGGCGCCAGCCTTCCGATCGGTCCCGGGGGGCGTCGCGCACCCGAGCAACGTCGGCCTCGAGCAGCGGCACGTCCTCGGCCGGGCGGATGTCGCGCGCCGTGCGGGTGAGGAACTCGGCGCGGCTCCAGCCGTAGTGCGCCAGCGCCGCGTCGTTGACCTCGAGGAAGGCCAGCGTCTCCAGGTCGAACACCCACATCGGCAGCGGGATGGCGTCGAGCAACCCGCGGAACGTCTCGACGTCGGTGTCACCCGGCCCGGCGCCGACGCGCAGCGGGGTCAAGAAGTCGAACACGGTCGCAGCTGCGCCGTCGACGCTCGCCGCGCTCGTGGTCATCTGGCCGATTCCGTCCCTTCGCCGACAGATCCGCCGAGGTCGGTTCCAGCCGCCCGGCACCGTCGCCGGGCGGAACCTCGTCACTAGGGGAATCGGCGTTGCGGCGGCCCGACTTGAGGTCTTGGCGCCGATCGTGGCGGGATGGCCCGCAACGGTTGATGCGGGCAATCACCCCGCGGAACCATGTGCGATCGACCACCCAGAATGGTCCTCAACGGACGGATCGGGGCAGCCGACACACAGGTATGCCCCAACCCGTCGAGACACGCGTCGCTCGCTGCGGCACCTGCCAGGAAGTTGTTCCCGTCGCCGGCAACACCATCCGTCTCACGGGGGCCAACCCGGCGACGCACGTCGGCGCCGATGGCGAGGTCGCCCTCGCCCCGGCCCGGGCGGTGTCGTGGCTGCTGGTGTGCCCGGTGTGCCGTCGCCGCACGCGCATCACCGATCTGGACTGACGCCGGCAACGGCTCCGTCAGGCGGCGGCTGCCTCGGCGATCACTGTGCGCCCGCCGCCCCGCCGTTTCGCCTCGTACAGCGCGGCGTCGGCCCGGGCGACCAGTTCGTCGCCGGCGTCGCCCGGTTGCCAGCGGGCCAGTCCGGCGGAGAAGCGGACGTCGGTCGGGGTGGCCGCCCGGAGGCGCTCGAGCGCCTCGGTGGCCAGCGCCGGCTCGGTGTCGGGCAGCAGCACCGCGAACTCGTCACCGCCGAAGCGCGTCAGCACGTCGGAGCCGCGGATCGCCGCTTGCCACGCGTGCGCCGCCTCCTGCAGGAGGCGGTCACCGGCCAGGTGACCCTGCGCGTCGTTGAGCGCCTTGAAGTCGTCGAGGTCGATGAGGGCGACGCACAACGGCCGCTGCGCTCGGTCGGCCCGGGCCACCTCCCGCCTGATGAGCTCCTCCCAGGCGCGCCGGTTGCCCAGTCCGGTGAGGGCGTCGGTACGGGCCGAGCGCCGCACCTCGGCGTTGAGCGAGGCCACCACCGCGCCGGCCACCCCGGCGGTGCCGAGCACGAACAACCACTGGCCCGGCCCGGCGCGGTCGTGCTGGTACATCAGTATCCCGGCATAGGTGACGCCGACCCACCCCAGGTGGGCGAGCGCCACCCGCCACCGGAAGAAATGGAAGGCGTAGAGGGCCACCCATACGTAGAGGATGGCGGTGGTGAGCGAGCCCTCGTGGCCGTTGCCGAAGTACACGCCTGCGGTGACGAAGCCGGTCCCGGCCGCCAGCACGGCGTGGATCGCCCAGAGGGGGAGCCGGCCCCGCGCCAGGAGGAGCAGGGCTGCGAACGGGTAGCCGCTGGCGGCCACCAGTGCGATGGCGGCGTCGTTGCCGCCCTTCCAGTGCGGGACCGCCAACGTGACCAGCGCCAAGGTGGCGCCGGCCAGGAAGAGGATGCCCAGGGCCAGCTCCATCTGGCGGCGGTCCCAGCGGTGCTCGGGCGCGGCCTCGTGGTTCACAACGTCCACCCGCGCCGGCCCGGCTGGGTGAGGAACCACTGCGCCACCAACAAGCCGATCACGATCAGGAACCCGAACACACTCAGCAGTGCATAGACGCCGCTGATCTCGCCGCTGCCGGTGCGAGGCGCGGCGGTGGGCGAAGCGCCCGTGGGTGTGGCCTGCGGGGTCGGGACGGTGAACAGCGTCGTCGACGGCGGGAGGCTGCTCGACGTGGTGGTGCGCTTGACCGCGGTGGTGGCGGTCTTGGCCGGCGCCACGGTGGTCACGACGCCGCCGACCGGCTCGGTCGTCTGCGGGGGCCGCGCCGTGGTGGGTGTGGTCTCGGGCGGCGGCGGGGCGGTGGTCGGCGGCTCGATCTGCGACCACGCCGCGCCGGCCACGACCACGATTGCCGCGAGGGCGAGCGCGCCCGCGAGCAGCATCCGTGTCACGCCGCCAGTGTGCCGCCCCACGCCGTGGATGTGACTACGGCCGCCGCCCCAGGGCAGCCAGCAGCCGCGTCTGGGGGTCGGCGCCCTCGGGTGCGGTTACGTCGGTGTCGAACGCGCCGCTGCTTTGGAGCAAGGCCGCCTGCGGCTCGACGACCGTCCAGCAGGCGGCGACGAGGTCGGGGTCGAGGGTCGTGTCTTGGCCGGTGCCCTTTGCTAGGTCCCAGCCGTGGATGAGGACGTCGACGAAGCGGTGGCCGGCGTACACCGCCCCCGGCACGGGGCCGTAGGAGACGGCGCACGGTGCGTCCATGGCGCCAGGGGCTCGGAACGCGGCCGCCGCCGCTGCGGCTGAGGCGTCGTACGCGCCGGCGGGATCGTCGCCGAGAACGTCGCCGTCGAGGCGGTCACCGACCTCCTCGATGGTCTTGCCGCCTGCCAGCTCCTGCACCCACCAGTTGCCGCCCACCACGTGGTTGAGGAGGGTGCGCACGTCCCAGCCCTCGCATGGCGTGGCGCGACCCATCTGGTCGGGTTTCACCTGCGCGACCAGGCGGCCCGTCGCCGCCAGCGCCTGTGCGTGCAGTTCGGGGAGGTCGAGGCCGGCACCGGGAATGCTCATGAGCGTCATCTCAGGCGCGCCCGCGCCCCTCGTCAAGCGCCGCGAACCCCTGGCTAGGGTCTCCGCTCGATGGTTTCGGCTCGCCGCCGCCGGCGCCGACGTCCCCGCTGGCTCTTCCTCCTACTGGCGCTGACGGTGGTGGTGCTCGTGATCAATGCCGCCGCGTCCAGTCGCTCGCACGGCCCGGCCAAGCGACTGGCGAACCTCACCTATGTCGACACCATGCGGCCGGAGATCGAACGCTCGACTCAGGACGGCGCCGACCTGGCCGACGTGCAGCAGCAGGCGGCCAAGCTGGGACGCGAGGCGGTCTCGAAGCGGTTGGCGCAGATCGCCACGGACGCGGCCGGCGTGCTCAAGGCCGTCGAGGGTGCGAAGCCACCGCCCGAGATGCGGACGTCGCACAGCCTCCTGCTGTCGACGATGTACATCCGCTCGTTGCAGGCCAACGCCATGAAGGACGCATTGATCGGTGCCCTCGGGACGTCGCCCGCCCAAGAAGTGGTCGCCAAGATGACGGCGATCGGGTCAGACCTGGTCACCGCCGACCGCACCTACGCCGTCTTCTTGCGTGCTCTCCCCAAGCTGCAGGCGGGAACGACGCGCGTGCTCCCACCGTCGCGATGGATCGCCGACCCGGATGGCTGGACGGCGCCGAGCCTCGGCGTCTTCGTGCAGAGCCTGCGAGCGTCGACGACGCTCACGCCTGTCGACGACGTCGCCGTGGTGCTGGTGACGATCGATCCCGCCGCCGTCGGCACGGACGCCGGCTCGCAACTCCTGCCCCCCACCAAGACGCTGCACATGCAGATCGTGGTGGGGAACGTGGGGAACGCGGTCGAGAAGCACGTGCCGGTCACGGCGACACTCACGACCTCCACCGGTGGCACCGAGACGGTGCGCGACTTCGCCGACCTGGCGCCCGGTCAGCGCGCCACGGTGCTCCTCGGCGGCCTCAAGACGACGCCCGACGACCGCTCCACCCTGACGGTTGCGGTCGGGCCCGTCCCCGGTGAGACCGCCACCACCGACAACACCAAGATCGTCCCCCTCGTCGTGCGGGGCGCCTGAGCCTCGACCGGTTCAGCCGGCCTCGTCGCCGTCAGGCGCGGGGTCCGGGGCACGGCGGTGCCAGGCCTCTTCGGCCTTGCGCACGACTTCGCGCAGCGGGCGGCCGGTGCGGCTGGCCGCTCGCGCCGCGTCGTCGTGCTCCACCTTCACCCGGCCCTCGCTCACCTTGACGCGCACGGGCAGGCCGCCGACCTCCACCTCTTCCATCGTGCGGGCGGCAGGCCAACGCTCGAGCGTGTGGCTGCGCACGCCGAGCGAACCCGTCTCCGCCATCAGCACCCGGCTCAGCTGCTCGGTGAGAGCGGGGTCGGCCAGGGCGCTCACGGTGTGGGCGGGCCGACCCTTCTTCATCACGATCGGCGTGACCCACGCGTCGTGGGCGCCGGCGGTCATCAGCTGCGCCAGCGTGTGGGCGAGCGTCTCGCCGGTCGCGTCGTCGACGTTCACCTCGAGCACCACCACCGGTTGGCCCGGGCGCGTGTCGTCGGCCGTTGGTGTGCCCAGCACGACCTGGGTCACGTTGGGCAGGCCGTCGACGTCGCGCTCACCTGCGCCATAACCGGTCGCCGCGATCACCATCGGCGGCAGCGGTCCATAACCGGAGGCGTTGGCGGCGAGCAGGGCCGCGCCAGTCGGCGTCGTCAGCTCGACGGTCGTCTCCCGTCCGTAGGTGGGCACACCCCGCAGGAGCTCCACGACCGCGGGCGCCGGGTTGGGCAGCATGCCGTGGGCGCTGCGCACCATGCCGGTGCCGGTAGCCACGGGGCTGGCGGTCACCTCGTCGACACCGAGCAGCTCGAGCGCCGCGCACGTGCCGACGATGTCGATGATGGCGTCGACGCCGCCCACCTCGTGGAAGTGCACCTGGGCGGTGGGGCGCCGGTGGATTCCCGCCTCCGCCTCGGCCAGGGCGGTGAACGTCGCCAGGGCGCGGTCGCGGATGCGGTCGGGCAGCCGTCCTTCCTCGATGACACCGCAGATGTGGGCGAACGTGCGCACCACACCGGTCTCGGCCACCTTCACCTGCACGTGGGTGGCGCCCACGCCGGCGCGCAGCACCGAGCTGGCTTCGAGCGACCAGCCGGTGACAGGCATGCGCTCGAGCAGGCCGCGGAGCTCCTCGATGTCGGCGCCCGCGTCGATGAGGCTGGCCATGGCCATGTCGCCGGCGATGCCGGCGAAGCAGTGGAACCAGGCCGTCGTCACCGGGCGCTGCCCATGAGGCGCGCCACCGCGCAGGCGGCACCGAACCCGTTGTCGATGCCGACCACGGTGATGCCGGCCGCGCAGGTTGCCAGCATGGCGAGGAGCGCGGTGACGCCTTCGAGGGCAGCGCCGTAGCCGACGCTCGTGGGCACCGCGATCACCGGACAGGCGGCGATGCCGCCAACCAGGCTGGCCAGGGCGCCCTCCATGCCCGCGACCACGATGATCACGTCGGCTTCGGCCAGCTCGTCGGCGGTGGCGAGGAGGCGGTGCACGCCGGCCACGCCGCAGTCGGCCACCAGGTGGGGGGCGAAGCCATAGGCGGCGAGGGTGGACACGGCTTCCCGAGCAACGGGCAGGTCGGCGGTGCCGGCGGTGATGACGAGGACGCGGCCGGGCCGGCTCGGTTCGGGGCGCCAGACGACCGTGGCGTCGGTGCGCGTGCCCCCGGGATTACGGGCGAGGGCGGCGTCGGCCTGCTCGTCGGACGCCCGGGTCAGGAGGACGGGGCCGCCGTGGGGTTCCGCTAGTAGTTCGGCCACGATCGCCGCGCAGTGCTCGGCCGTCTTACCCGGGGCGTAAACCGCCTCGGCCACGCCCTGGCGCAGGGCCCGGTGGTGGTCGACGCGGGCAAAGCCCAGGTCGGCGAACGGCAGGCGCCGCAGGCGGGCCACGGCGTCGTCGGCGCTCAGCGTGCCGGTGCGCACGTCGTCGAGCAGGCGGCGCAGGGCGGGCTCGTCCATGACGGTCACTATCCTGCCCCCGCAGATGACAACCGTCGCCTTCCTCGGCCCGTTGGGCACGTTCACCGAAGAAGCCCTGCTCACGCAGGCCGACCTGGCCGACGCCGAGCTCATGCCCCTGCGGTCGTTCCCCGAGGTGCTGGCGGCGGTGGACGACGGCACCGCGGACCTCGGGTTCGTGGGGCTGGAGAACTCGATCGAGGGCACGGTGCGCCTGGTGATGGACGCGCTGGTCTTCGGTCATGACCTGCTCATCCAGCGGGAGGTGGTGCTGGCCATCCGCCAGAACCTGCTGGGGCCGCCGGGCATGACGCTCGGCGATGTGCAGCGGATCGTCTCGTTCCCCGACGCCTTGGGCCAGTGCCAGGAGTTCTTCCAGGAGCACCTGCCGGGCGTCGAGTTCGTCGCCGCCAACTCCACCGCCGAGGCCGTGCGGGAGGTGGCCGAAACCCGGCCGCCGGGGACGGCGGCCCTGGGCACGGCGCTGGCCGGGACGCTGTACGGGCTGGAAGTAGTGGCGGCCGACATCGAGGACAACGACGCCAACACCACCCGCTTCGTGCTCGTGGCCAAGGACGGCATCCCGAAGCCGACCGGGCACGACAAGACGAGCATCGTGTGCTTCCAGCACGCCGACCGCCCCGGCAGCCTGCACGCCATCCTCGGCCAGTTCTCGGCCCGCAACATCAACCTCACCCGGTTGACGTCACGACCGACCAAGCGGGGACTCGGCGACTACTGCTTCATCATCGACCTCGAGGGCCACGTCGACGACGAGGTCGTGGCCGATTGTCTACGCGACCTGCACGCGCAGCTGGCCGGGGTGAAGTTCCTCGGCTCCTACCCCGCCGCGGGGGAGGAGGGCCCCGAGATCCGGCGCGACGCGGAGGCGTCGTGGAAGGCGGCCGACGCGTGGATCGCCTCGTTGCGCTCGAAGGTGCAGCCCTAGCGGAGCGGGAGGGATTCGAACCCCCGGGCCTTTCGGCCGGCTGCTTTCAAGGCAGCTGCGATTGTCCACTCCGCCACCGCTCCAGCGCACCAAGCCTACGGGGTTGCGCGTTGCGGCACCTATGCGAAACTGGCGGCTCCGGGAGAGGTGCGAGAGCGGCCGAATCGGACTCACTGCTAATGAGTTGACCTGGGAAACTGGGTCCGAGGGTTCAAATCCCTCCCTCTCCGCTCAGATCAAGCCAGCAGACCTGCAGTCGTTGTAGACGGCGCTGATCTGGTCTTCGATCTGCTGGTCGGTCGAGTCGACCGTCCCCTCGAGCTGCTTCTGCAGCACGAGCGCGTGGTTGTACATCGGGCCCCACTTGGCCGCGTTCACCTGGTAGGCCGGGTACACCTGCGAGGCGGTGTTCACGAACACGTCGTCGGCCTGGTCGTCGGTCATGCCGCCGTTGTCCCGCGCCACGTATGCGTGGTTGAAGTTGGTGCACGCGTTCTTGGCGGTGGTGTAGCCGGGCGTGCTGGCCGGCGCGGGGGCCGGTTTCGGCGCCGCCGTGGTGGCGGTGGCGCCGCCTGTCGTCGTCGCTGTGGTCTTCCCGCCCGCGGTCGTGGTCGCCGTCGAGCCGCCGGGCACCGTCGACGAGTTGGTACCGGCAGCGGTGGTGGCGGTCCTGCCGTTGGCGAGCGTCGTGCTGGTCTTGCTGCCTGCCGCCGTCTGGTGCGAGCCACCGGTCGATCCCGAGGTGGCGGGCTGATCGGCCTGCGACGCGCCCGACTTCGACGACTGCCCCGGCGTGGTGCCGACGAACGTCGGGCTGCCGCTGAACGCCGACGGGTTGAGCTGGCGCACGACGAGCGTGCCCATGACCAACGCCGCCGCCACCACGGCGATGCGCCGGATGCCCATCGTGCGGGTGGGGGCGGCCGCGGCCCCGGGCAGGACGACGGGCTCTTCGAGGTCGGCCGCGTCGGGCGACGGATCGCGCGGCGGGAGGGGGATGATCGGCGCCTCGGCGACGGCGGGCGCCAGCGGTTCGAGTTGGATGGTGTCGTCGTCGGGGGGCGGGGCCGGCGCGAAGGTCGGCT